>PUMO01000133.1 GCA_003551405.1 Mollicutes bacterium
AGGTGGCGTACACCTGCGCAGCCGGAGCCTGCATGAAGGCCATCTGGTTTTGCATCTGGGCCTGCAGGTCGCGCACTTGCTGTGCGAGTGCTTGGTGCTCAGGCGTGGGCGCAGGTGCTGCAGTCACAAATGAGTGCTGCACTGGGCGGCTGCGTGCGTTGCACTCGAGCGCTGTGTGTGCGCTCTGAGGGTGCGTGGGGCAGCGCTGGTTTTCTGGGATCACGCGGCGGGGTTGCCTGCCTTGCGCATTCGTGGATGTCTGAGCTGGTGACGGTAAAGTGGGCGAGCTGTCGCGCAGGTTGGTCATGGTGCGGGCAGCCTTCTCAGCCAGTGTGCACAATGACTGCACCGTGCACATGTCATCGCTGAGCATGCGTGCTCCGATTGCTGCCGCGACCACTGGCTGGGCCTGCACTGCAGACTGGAACATGCGGCATGCCTCTCCCTCAGCCACATTCGTGCGCACGTGGGCCTGCTGGAATGCGATGCAGAACGCACCCACGTCACTGGTGCGCTTCAGCGTCAGGGACACCAGCGCCTTGGTGGGGTCCTGGACCAGGTACGCGAATCTGACCTGCAGCGCTTTGAGGATGGCGGGCACCTGCTCGTCGCTGGGCAGGCATGTGAATGTGGCCTGATTGGTCTGGTACCACACGAACGCCTGCGAGTTGTAGGGGAACGCGCTGTGGGTGAGGACGAACACGATCTTGGCCGGCGTGAACTTCTCGTGGAACCCCTGGTAGACAGCAAAGTCATGCACAAACTTGGTCAGGTCATCTGTGGCTGCGCCACTGAACGTGGGCAGCAGTGCGGGGTTCTGAGCGTCCATATCTTCTGAAGAATCTGAGACAATGGCAAGAGGGTTGTCCACCCACGGAGCGAGTGCTT
The DNA here is from genome assembly GCA_003551405.1 of Mollicutes bacterium. Classification (GTDB taxonomy): domain Bacteria; phylum Bacillota_I; class Bacilli_A; order Izemoplasmatales; family Izemoplasmataceae; genus B1SED10-225. The sequence goes on from PUMO01000133.1 coordinate 889, forward strand.
GCTCCGGCGTGAGGAATAGCTCCTGCGAGTGACTGGGAGAATGTGCCGGTGTTGTGTTCAGGCCTGAACGTGTTCTGGGAATGGTGTAACCAATATCACTAAGAGAACTCTGAGAAAGGAGGCGGCAGCCAGCGTGTGATCCACTTATTTTCGACAGCACCACGGTTTTACACGTGTTTTTGTTGTTTGATTCGTCCCAACCACCGAACGGAACCTCAGCCCCCACTCCCTACATGTGGAAGTGGTAGTTGTTCACCACAGAGCACCCGTGGAGCGAGCTCGCGTGCGCGCCCATGAGCTGGCCTGGCGCCGCGTGCTCGCCAGCGGGTGGGTGCACAGGCGGTGCCCATGGCGCCACCCCCATGCTCTGCGGCTCACTTTGCCCCGCTGACTGCTCTGATGCACCCAGCTGGGACTGCTGCTGCTGGTGGTGGTGGTGGTGGTGGGCTGGTGGTTGGTGGGCGTAAGGGTGGAAGGCGCGGCCTTGGCCGCGGCCCCTGCCACCCCTCCGCCCCCTCGAGCTCTCGCGCCCGCGACCCCCCCTCTCCCTGGCTGCTATGTCCGCCTGCTGACGCCACGCCTCCGGCTTGCGCCAGCTGAGCTGCTGCTGGCACTCCCCATTCGTGTGGCCCTTGGTGCCGTGAGGGTGCTCGTGGCTGCATTCGGCCCCAGCTGGATACAAGCGCATGTGCTGCACCCGGTCTTCTTCCGCGATGTCGCTGAGGTCCACCAGCAGTGGCGGCCCAGGGGCCAACACCTCGTCCATCCTGCTGTGCGTGGGCAGGACGCGAGTGAGGGGCACGCAGGAGCGAGCCTGCCGGTATGCCCTGGTGGTGGGTGTGCGCGGGATGGCCCGTTGACCCCCATGCTGTTCTTCTGGGCCGTCCAACCCATCATGCTGCAGCCGGGTGGGAGAGTGCGGAGCTCCCCACCGATGGTAGGCTTGCACGTACTGGGTGCATAACCTCCATATCTGAAGCCAGGTGGAGGGGCGCGGTGCCCTCCACCGATGGTGAGGCCGACCGAGCTGTGCGCTCGACCCCCCATCACTGAAGCCGGGTGGGTGGGCGCGGAGCCCCCCCCACCGCTGGTAAGCCTGGACGCGCGGGGCGCCCGACCTCCAGCACTGAAGCCAGGTGGAGAGGCGCGGAGCTCTCCTCCGATGGTAGGCACGGACGCTCTGGACGCCGACCCCCATCCCGATAGCCCCGAGCCAATGGCATGGTGGGCCCCGGCGCAGGGAAGCGCAGCCGGGGCACACCACATCCACATTTTGCCATGCGGATAGGGCACACCGTGGTTGCTGTCCATACAGTGCAGCGAGGGTGATCAGGCCTAGCAGCACCACACAACGCAGGCAGACGGCGGTGATGGTGGTGAGGCGCGGGTGCCATGCAAACTGAGACCGATTCTTTTCCCCTCGCACCCCCCTTCCGCACGGGTGCGCGGCGGTTCTTATAGAAGTGGGTATGGTGGGACACAAGCCCAGGGAACGCGCCCCCGGCATCAGGGAGAGGAGCCATAGCCAGAGACAGAGAAGGCGGCCGCGCATGCTGCGCCGCCACAGAACACGGACCCCCCCGACACAATCCTTCAGCCCCAGACCCTGAACTGAACCCATAACTCACTGCACAATGTGGACCAAACGCTGAGCTGCCGCGCTCCTTCCCCAGAGCCCTGGGGGTCTACTCCATGGCGGGTGCCATGGTGGCCACACGGGCCATCTCCATCGGTTCTGCTACTAGGTTCCTCTTACTCTGCCAGCCAAGACCGCTTGATCCAGTCCAGTCTGCAGATGGGTTTCTATAAGAACAGCCAACCGGGAAACACGGAGCCACAACCCCCGAAACAACCGCCATCAACTGCCCAGCACTCAAACTGCACGCGGCACGCTCAGGGGCGTGACAGCTGTCACGTGCTACACTCGTTCCCTGCCTAGATAGCAGGTGGTGAAGCACTGCAATTACCCCCCTGATGAAGACACACTCGAGAATGCAAGCACAAGAGTGTGTATGAATCAGCTCGGCAGTGCGAAACCCTACAGAAAGGAATTGAATCAACAGCAAAAAGAATGGCCAAGGAGCGAATAAGGCATTGAAATCATGGCACAGAGACCCAGCAGAGAATAGAAACAAAACGAAAAGACCGCTCGCGTACGCAGGTGCGACCGAAAATGCAACACCCCCCTGAAACATGACACATGCACTCAAGCAAGAAGAAAACCTACGGAATCTGGAGAGACTAGAAGTGCTGCACCCCCCAGAATCATGACACATGCATGCGAGACCAGAGAAAACCTACGAGACGAGGGGCATGTCCACCGCACCCACCAAGAACGCGACTCTGAGCCCAAAGTTTTAATGCGGTCCGCTCCTACTCCTCTGCCCCTATGCCCCTCACCACCCCCATGCTGCTGCCAAGTGTGGCTGCTGCCCCGGCCATGCGAGGAGTGCTGCTTGCGCTGCTGTGCCGGCACCTTTACCCCCCCCTAATCCCATACCCGCCGTCCCCCTGCTGCTCGGCAAAGTGTACGGGCTGCTGCTGCTGCGGCGGCGGCGGTCAAACGGTGGCGGCCGCAGCTGCTGCTGCTGAACCCCCCCCCAATACCCATACCCCAAACCCATGCTGCCCGCGCAAGGTGCGCGGGCTGCTGCTGCTGCTCCCGCGGCGGCCAAGCGGTGGCGGCTGCTGCGATGCTGCTGCGCTCAGAAGGTGGTGCCCGTGGGCATCTGTCGGTGTCGCACCTCTGTCGCGCTCATGAGTGCCTGCGCGCCGTCTGCGAAGTCAACGCGCAGGCACTTGAGCCCCCGCTCATGCCCCAGGAATGTCACCCTCCCCAGCCGCTGCTGCTGCTGCTGCGCCTTGCTCCGTGCGTGGAACGGGTCGCGGATGACGCAGCCGTGCAGGCTAGCGGCCTCCTGCTTCTTCCTGCGGGCAGTCGCGTCTCGGAAGAGGGGAACATGCGCGCCGTTGAGCACAGGGCCATCCTCGGGCATTTCCTTGTTGAGCCTGCTGGATGCTCGTGCGTTCATCACATCGCACTCAGTGACTTTGTTACCGATACAAGTAGGGCAGAGCCAGATGATGCCTTTGGGCACGGATGCCAATGGTGGGGACAGGCAAATTGTGTGGTACCCTGAGTTGCAGGCATCACACAGGACCATGATGTCCTCTTGATCCATGAAGCGGCACACTTCACAGGCTAGGTATGCGTGTGGTCTGGACAGAGTGGGGTCCATGGTGCCCTCCAGGTCAGGCAGGTGGCAGGGAGCGCAATTAACCACATTCGTGATCATGGTGTGTGTGCACTTGCCCTGCAGCTCTATGGTGCCATTGCTCTTGACCGATTTCACCCGCAGAATGTGATTCTTGGCCTTGAACTGCAACACGCTGTCCAGGTTACCCTTCTGCACGTACACAAAGTCCCCAACGCTGAACTCCCGCAGTAAAGGCAGGTAGCCACCACCCCGAATGCACGCGTACCGTAAGGTGTCCCGGTGCTGTGCGATCTGCAGATTCTCCATAGCCATGACGCCTGCGGCCTGTGCGACCTGGGCGCGGTCCAGCGCGCCCTGAGTGGCTGCGTCTGAGTCAGTGAGCTCAAGGGGTACCTCGAATGCGCGGGAGTGGTTTGATGGGATGAGAGGGTGGCGGGCAAACATTAGGAAATACGGTGAGAATTTTGAGCTCGCCTGCTTTGAGCAGTTGTATCCCAGGGCAATCCAGGGCAGACATGCATCCCAGGCCTCAGGCTTCTTGGTGGACTCGACGTACTTCCTGATGGCACGCTTAATGGTCTGCACTGCACGCTCAGCCAAGCCATCCGCCTGTGGGTGGTTGGCGGACGTAGTGCGGTGGTCTATGAACTGGGACCTGAGAAGGCCCTCAAACTCAGCCGCAAACTCAGTGCCCTGGTCGGTCACTACCTCTGCACAGCACCCGAACCTGCTCAGGACGTGCTCCAGGAACACGCTCGCGGTCGTGGTCGCCTGCTTGTCAGGCAGGGGCACAACCACGATAAGCTTGCTGAAGTGCTCAACCATGATCATCACAAACTTGTTACCGCGTGTCGATGTCGGGTTGAAGGGACCAGCAAGGTCCACCCCCCAGCGGTAGAACATCCCGCGAATGGGCAGCGGGGACAAGACCTTGGCGCTCACATTGAAGGCGGTGTTGGAGATGTCGCACACTTGGCATCCCTTCACAAAGGCAGAGACATCCTTCTTCATGCCACGCCACCAGTAGTATGGTAAGAGCAGGGAGAGGGTGCGGTTGACACCATAGTGACCGCACCCTTCATGCACGTGCGCCACGATGGCCTCGCGGTCCGCAACCACAGGCACAACCTTGCTCTCTCCGTCTGGCATCACCCGCATGAGCGCACCGTCCTTCTGACTGTAACTCTTGGCGCGCCGCAGGATGCGCTTCTTCTCGCATGCGGACACATCAGCAGACAACTCCCCACTCATCACGTACCCGATCACAGCCGAGTCCTCATGCACCTCATCTGACCACCCGTGATACGTGTCCGCCATGTCCTGTAACTCTGCTGCTGTGTCCTGCAGCTGAGTGAGAGGGAGCTGGGCGCTGCGCGTGGTGAACGCACAAAATGGAGTGTAGGGCGGTTCATACCCCCCACCACGCGAAGCGAGCATGCACAAGAGCGATGCTGCAGGACCAGGCTCAGGTGTGGGCAGCACGCAGTCACCCTCCCCAGGCGTGAGCATGGGGTCAATGTCCAGGTAGGTTGTTGTGGACCTGGGAGGCAGCGTGTCAATGAGTGAAAGCTGTATTGCTGTGTGCTCAGACGCGTCAAGTGCAAGCATGAATGCGACTGACTGTGACTCATCCAGTAGCCGTGCGCAGGTGAGGTCAGTGGTGTCTTCAGCAGGGAAGCGTGACAGGCAGTCGGCGTTCTGATGCTTGATGCCAGGCCTGTGCACAATTGTGAAATCGTACGGCTGCAAACAGAGCACCCAACGTGCATGCATGCCAGTGAGGTCCTGCTTCTGCATTAGCCAAGTCAGTGGCTGGTGGTCTGTAACCAAGGTGAAGGGCACGCCGTGCAAGAACACATGGAAGGACTTGATCGCCCAGACTGCGGCCAGCATTTCTCCCTGGTAAGATACGTAATTCTTCTCCCCAGCATTCAGGGATCGTGAGATACAGGCCACCATGTACTCGTTGCCATCCGCATCCTTTTGCCCCAATACTGCACCAATGCCACATTTGGACCAGTCAGAGTGCAGGATGAGCGGTCGGTCAGGGTCAATGTGCTTAATGGCTTTCCCAGGCGTGCACAGCTCATTCTTAATTGCATCAAACGCTTGTTGCTGCTCCGGACCCCACACCCATGAAACATCCTTTCCCGTGAGCGCGTTAATTGGCTGTGCTAGGGCACTGAAATTGGGAACAAAGCACCTGTAGTAGTTGACAAATCCCATGATGCTGCGCAGCTCTGACAGGTTGGTGGGTGCACGAAGTGCACGTATGGCCTGAACCTTTGCCTCCTCGGGGAGTACGCCGTATGCGCTAACCTGAAAGCCCAGGAATTCCACGCTGCTGGCTCCCACAATGGTCTTATCTGGGTGTGCCTTAAGATTGCACCCTATGAGCATGTCCAGAGCGCGTTGCACATGCTTGATGTGGTTCTGTGCTGTCTTGCTGTAGACAAGGATGTCATCCACAAAGCTGCATGCTATGCCAGTGAGGCCGTTGCTCAGTATCTCTGCGTCCATGATGCGTTGGAAATGGGCAGTGGCATTGCGGGCGCCAAAGGGCATGCGCACAAACATAAAGAGTTTGTTGGCCCAGTAGAATGTGGTCTTCCCCTGGTCCTTTGGCACAATGGGGATCTGGTGGTAGCCAGCGCGTAGGTCTATCTTGGTGAAGAAGTGAGACCCTTGCAGCTCTCGGAACAGCGCGTCAGGGACATGCATGCCATATATGTCCCTTTCAGTGGCGGCATTGATTTTACGCAGGTCGATGCACATGCGCTTGTCGGTGTGGTTGCCGTCGGCGTCCTTCTTGGAGGGTTGCACCGTCTCACTGACATATTTGCAGCCCACTGGCGTGGGCTTGATAATCCCAGCCTTGAGCAGTTCACCAGCTTTTTCATCGATGATATCTCGCTCTGCCTTGGACTTTGGTCTTTTGTGCGACAGGATGGGCGTTTCCTCGTCGGTGAGGGGGATGGAGAATGGCCCGACTGGGCCATCGTAGCAGCCCAACCCTTCAGCGTCGTATGCAAATGCTGATGCTTTCCTGTCTCGCACAATAGCTTGCAGTGCAGTTTGCTCAGCTGGGCTCATGTCGGGGTGATTGCCCCATATCACGCCCAGGTCAGGGTCCTTTACGTACCCCGCACCCATGGCCACAGATTCTGGGCCCCCTGGAAGCACTGAGAGCACTTTGTGGCCGTGGTCCTGGACCCTGACCATCGCGCTCACCCGGACCGATGGGTTGTGTGGCGATGGTGCGCAGCTCATGCACGTGAAGTACGGCACCGCCCCGAACAGGGCAG
>PUMO01000107.1 GCA_003551405.1 Mollicutes bacterium
CGATTTCATCACGAAGGGTTTCAATGATCAATATGTCAGTGTTGTCAATTTTTTTGACAAAATTCTTGGTGTAGCGGAAATACCGCTGCAAAAGCCACACATGACTTTTGGGTACATATTGAAACCGCCTGATAAATTCACGGAAAAACAGTTTTTGTACTTTGGTCAAGTCACTTTTATTTTGATGGTTGGACACAAATCCGCGAAAAAACTTTCGAAATGACGGGTTTTTTACAATTGGCGCAATCAAAATCAATTTATCCACACGGTTGGTGCGTGAGGCAATGACACTGGCCGTCGCCGCACCCAGTGAATAGCCGATAACATATACTTTTTTAAACGGGGGACGCATGAGATCCATCGTTTCATCAATAAAGCGGTTGAAATCCTTAATGCGGGATTTCGGAAAATAATCGCCCACAAAGCCGCCTGGAATGTTATGGGGATAATACACGAAATAATGCGTGGTTTTAACAAGATGTTTGTGAAGGCCTGAGAGCTCAGCGCCAGTTGTCCCAGCACCGTTGATGATGATGACCAAGGTATCTTTATTCATCGTTTAAACTGCGAATTGAATCGCAGGTCATTCACATAAAAATTACGAATATCTTCAATGTCATGCTTAAGCATCGCAATGCGCTCAACACCAATACCAAACGCAAACCCTTGATAGCGCTCAGGGTCATACCCGGCACTTCTTAGGACATTGTTGTTAACCATGCCCGCCCCTAAAATTTCTATGAAGCCTGTATGCTTACAAATATTACACCCAGCACCATCACAGTTCGCGCACGTCACATCCACTTCTACAGAAGGCTCAGTAAACGGGAAATAAGAAGGACGCAAACGAATTTGTCGGTCCGGACCGAACATTTCACGGGCAACTTCAAGCAAGGTCCCTTTCAAATCACTCATGGTTGTGACTTCATCCACCACAAGCCCTTCAATTTGCATGAATTGATGAGAGTGTGTCGCGTCATCATCATCGCGACGATACACTTTCCCAGGACAAATGATTTTGACGGGGCGTGTGCCGCCATACTCAAGCATGGTGCGCACCTGAACTGGAGAGGTGTGCGTTCTTAACAAGGTCTCCTCACCAATATAAAGACTGTCCTGCATATCACGAGCCGGATGGTCTTTAGGGATATTGAGATTTTCAAAATTCATCTGATCCGTTTCAATTTCAGGGCCTTCCTTGATTTCATACCCCATACCGATGAACATGTCCTCAAGCTCTTCAACAATTTGACTAAGCAGATGAGGGGTTCCCAGTCTGTAATCCGGCGCATCCAAGGTCACATCAACCTTTTCACGGCGCAGTTTTTCATCAAGGGCGCGCTGATGCAAGGTTTGTTTGGTGGCCTCAATCATCGCGGTGAAACGCCCCTTGGCTTCGTTGATGGTTTTCCCGAATGCCGGTTTTTCATCATCGGGCAAATCTTTCATATGTTTCATCAACCCGGTAAGTTCAGCCTTTTTTCCAACATACTTGGCTTTAATGTTTTGAAGTTCATTTTCTGTGGTGACTTGCTCGAGCTCTTCTTTTAAAGCGGCTTCAAGCTTTTCAATGGTTTTTTTCAAATCCATCCTAAACACTCCTTTATCCAAATAAAAAACGCCCTCACTCATAAAGGACGAATCATCTCCGCGGTACCACCTTTGTTCATACGCTCTTAAGCCCTTAACGCGGGGGACGGACGCAATTAACGCCACTCAAAGGCTGAAAGCCATTGCATGCCAGGGAATGATTCCACCGTCCATTCCTCTCTACACTGCCACTTATCAATGTCCATGTGCCTCATCTACGAGTTACCCGTATTATACTTAAACCGCTGCGCTTTTTCAAGAGGCACACATGCATTGTGTCACAATATGATTTTTTCATGACTTGTGCTATAGTATGGGAGAGAACAAACAAACGAGGAATGACTATGCACGACACACTCTATCAAAAAATTCATAATCTTGCGCCTGTTGCCTTTGGGTTATTTAAAACAGTTCGAAACGAAAACAATACAATTGAAGACTTTGTCACCATTGATTATAACGATCAATTCAAATCGTTTTTTGAACCCCGCAAACAACAAAACCTCAAAGGTTCACCACTCAGTGCATACTCACAACAACCTCATATTGATTATGTGGATTTTTTAAGTGTTGCTAAAAAAGTAGCCACAACCCATCAATCGCAAGAAATTACGTTTTATCTCGCACCTCAGGATAAACATCTCCAAATTTCCTTTTCCAAAGTTGATGCGGACCATATTGCACTGTATGGCATGAATATCTCCAAATACGAATCACTGAAACAAAACTTAGAAACCCAGGAAAAACGTTTAAGAGCAGCGCTCGACGCCACGCCGGACTTAGTGGCCATCAAGGATACGGATCACCACTTCCTCATGGTCAATGAAGCCTTGCGTAAGCGTTATAAACACATCGATCAGGTTGAGGGAAAAAACATTCATGACATCTACCCTGAAAAAGAAGCCAAATGGTCAGAACAAATGGATAACTGGGTCATTAAACACAAAAAGGCGCAACGGCGGAAAATGACAATGTGGGGCCCTGATGATAGCAATAGCATAGCGGACATTACCCGCGCGCCCATCATTCAAAATGGTGAAGTCATCGGCATTATAAGTATCGGCCGTGATATCACGGAACAAGAAAACCTAAAAGCAGAACTTTCCAAACGAAATAAGGAACTCAAAGAACTCTCCAAACGGTTCAAAACCCTTTCTTATCTTGATGATTTGAGCGGACTATACAACCGCCGAAAATTTTATGAAGACCTTGAAGCGTTTTACGATTACGATGACACACACATCATAATGATTGATCTTAACCATTTCAAGGACGTCAACGACACCTATGGACACCACTACGGCGATAAAGCCCTTAAAGATTTTGCATCGGAACTCAAAAAATACTGGGCACCGATTGATACGATTTACCGTCTAGGTGGCGATGAATTTACGATTCTATATTCAAACGAACAGGCGAAAGATCTTAGCGAATTTGTCAAAACAATGAATGCACGGTTAAAAACCTATCACCACGCTCTCTCAATGGGCTTTGGACACCTTGAATTTAAAGAAATCCCTAAAACAAAAAGAGAAAGTGAAACGATTCTTAAACGGCTTGACAAACGTCTCTATCAAAACAAAGCAACGAATAAATAAAGGTCACCCAAGCACATTGGGTGACCTCTTTATTTTTATACTTTGTCGTTAGTAAGTTCCATAAATTGTTCGATTTCTTCTTTGATAACTTTTAGGGACTGATCCCAAAATTCACGTTTGGTCACATCGATGCCGATAAGAGCCGCAACCTCTTCAACATCCATTTGTCCAGTTTTTTGCAGTAAGTGGTCTATGTCTTTGGTGAATGCTTGTCCTTTTTCCTGATAGATTGCATAAATTCCTTTGGCAAACAATAAACCAAACGCATAAGGGAAATTATAGAAACTTAAGTTCGGACGGTAATAATGCGGTTTATTCAACCAAGCATAGGGATGCAAGGTGGATGCATCAACCCCATCACCATATGCTTCTTTTTGCGCCTCTTGCATCAAGGCTTTAATCTGTTCAACGCTGAGCGGTGAAGACTGACGTTTTTCAAACACGCTCTTTTCAAAAATAAATCGTGAAAGAATGTCAACGATCACTTGTGTGGTCCCCATTAGTGACTGTTCTAAAATAAACAGCTTTTCTTCACCTTCACTATCGTTAATGGCAGCCTTTTTTACAATCGTTTCACAAAGTGTCGAAGCCGTCTCGGCAACCGGCATTGTGTATGATGCGTTTAAGATGGATTCGTTAAAGATCTTATCGCCATGGTAGGCATGGCCAAGTTCGTGCGCCAATGTGATGACATTGGAAAATGAACCTGTGAAATTGGTCAGAATGCGGCTTTGCTTGATGGGATGCAAGTTAGAACAAAACGCACCGCCACGTTTGCCTTTGCGCGGTGTAAAGTCAATCCAGGATTCTTCATAGGCACGCTTGGCAAGATTGGCTAAGTCATCACCAAAAGTCTTAAAATTGTTGATGACATAATCCATGGCGTCCTTAGAAGAAAATGTTCGCTCACTTTTTCCCATGGGCGCAAACAAGTCGTACCACGGCAGACCCCCCTCATGACCAAGCAGCGCCGCTTTGCGTTTAAGGTAATCGCGGAACATCGGCAAGTGTGCGCGCATGGATTCAATCAATGCATCCAAAGTTTCACGTTTCATTCTTGAATCATTAACCGCTTCATCAAGGGGGGATTCGAATCCACGCATCGCCGTAATTTCGTTTACCTCGCCCTTAATTGAATTCAGCGCAAACGCGACGGAATGCTCAATTTTTTGATATGCATCCATTTCCGCTTCATAGGCAGCTTTTCGTTCACTTCTATCACGAGAATGTGCCTTGTTTTTTATATCGCTAAGCGTAAGCTTTTCACCCTTGAAATCCACTTCCACTATGCTTGTAAGCAAGCCTTGAAGCTGACTCCAGGATTTTGACCCTGTTTGACTCAATGTGCTAATGAGTTGTTCTTCTTCATCGCTTAGGACGTATTGTGCATTTTTGACGCGCTGACGCAAAATATATTCGTGCTTTTTAAGGGTGCTGTCTGTTTCAATCAAGTCATCCAAATTTTCAACCGTGGGCAGCCACTTGGAAAATTTGGTATTGAAGTCCGTTGTTCTTGATGAGAGTTTTTGCATGGTATTCATCCAGGCATTGCTGGTTTCATCCTGGGCATCGGTCGCCAGTTTCAAATTCACAAATCCATGGGCACGAATAAAATTGTGACGAAGCCTTGCGGCGATATCAAGATAAGTCTTGATTGTTTCTAAGGCATCGGCTTCTCCTAGGGTTTGTGAAAACGCATTGGCTTCTTCAATCAATGATTCAATGGTGTTGATGGTTTCTTTAAATTCCTGGGTTTCATACCCTTCAAATAGTGCATCCAGATTCCATGTTTCCATCAATGATTCCTCCTGAAAATTTTTTTGTTGGGTTATATAGAAAAACCTTCAACCACATGAAACGTGGAAGAAGGTTGACATTAATTTCTCCGTGAAGCAATGATCGCAAGCAACCGGAGCAGTTCGATATAAAGCCATACCAGTGTTACAAGCAATGAAAGCGACAATGTCCATTCATACGCACTGGGCGCCTGTGCTTCGACCATTTTACTGATGGTGTCAAAATCGATCATTAAAAACAAACTGGCCGCAATGACACCAATTACCGTAATGGCCAAATAAAGACCGCTAAACGCAAACGCCGTTGTAAAGAAAGACACGATGAAAAACAGTAGATTGGCGAATATTAAGCCTAAAAGCACGGTAAACATAAAGCGTCTGAATCCATCGGTAATACGCACAGCATCACTGCGGTATAAAAAGAGCATCGCAAAAAATACACCGACTGTCGCAAGAATGGCCGTTGGTACAATCGCATCGCCAAACATAATCGTATACATACCAGAAATAACACCAAGCGAAAAGCCCTGGGCAATGGCATATATTGGGGCGGCCACTTTCGCTTTAGCCGGTGAACGATGGGCAACAATGACTGCAATCAAACCCACAATGGGGCCTACAATGACCGGGACAATCACCCATGCATTGGTTAGGGTGGCGGCCTGAGTCGTCACCAGATAATACATAATGGCGCCAGGCACAAGCATCAACCATATTAAAAGCGCACTTTTAAAGATAATGCCGCTATATGTTGCTGGGTCACTGCTAGCAACGGCTTCATTTCCGCGGCTTCCCATTGAACGAATCATTGGATTTCTTGTTGACATAAAACCTCGTCTCATATAAATCACCTCATTATAAATTATAACTGTTTATTATTTATTTTGCACGATTTGCACTCACAGTTCAAATAAATTCATCTGTGATGTTTCAGGCAAGTCACCAAACGCATCAAGCGCTTCAAGTTTATTGAAAAGCGTCGTCGATAGCGCAGTACGATTTTTCACATCTTCGCGTGATGTAAATAGTTTGTCATTGCGGGCGTTGACAATTGAATCCGCAACTTTCTTACCTAAACCATCAAGCGCCAAGAATGGCATACGCAAACTATCGCCATCATCACTGACCGCAAAATCACTGGCCGCTGAGTCCATAATGGACACAGGCTTAAAGCGATATCCTCGCTTCACCATCTCAAGGGCGACTTCAAGAACAGTATAAAGCTTTTTCTCTGGGTCAGTGGCTTTGTTTCCTTTTTCCTGAATCTCATCCATCCGTTTTTCAATCGCATATTCTCCGCCCTGCATGGCCACAAGGTCAAAAGCTTGAGCACGCTTGGAAAAATACGCGGAATAAAAATAAATGGGACGGTACAGTTTGAACCATGCAATGCGCAAGGCCATCATAACATAGGCAGTGGCGTGCGCTTTTGGGAACATGTATTTAATTTGCCCAGATGACCAAATGTACCACTCAGGAATGTCATATTCACGCATGGTTTGTTTATATTCTTCCCACTTATCAGGCTGAAACTGGGCCTTGCCTTTACGAATAAACTCACTGATTTCAAAAGCCTTATCCGCCGGAAGATTGTTTTGAATCAAATAGACCATGATATCATCACGACAACCAATGACATCAGAAAAGGGGATCTCACCGAATTTTGTTTTCCCTGTAACAAGCATCTCTGCGTTATTGAGCCACACATCGGTACCGTGAGAAAGTCCCGATATTTTTACAATGTCCGCAAACGTCGAAGGCCTTGAGTCCTTGAGCATGCCCCTTACAAATGACGTGCCCATTTCCGGCACACCATATGAGGCGACATCGCTTCTTATTTGATTGGGTTTGAGTCCAAGGACATCGGTGCCCGATAACATTTTATATACCTGTGGGTCATCAATGGGAATATCACGGGCATCAGAAAAGGGGAAACTGATGGGGTCTTCCTTGACAAAGTCCATCAAATAACGAATCATTGTCGGATCATCATGACCCAGTACATCCAGTTTGAACAAATTATCTTCAAATGAATGATAATCAAAGTGTGTGGTTTTCCAGTTGGCACTCACATCATCAGCCGGATACTGCACAGGGGTAATATCATAAATGTCTTTATAGCCAGGCACAACAACAATACCACCAGGATGCTGTCCCGTAGAACGCTTAACACCGGTAATGACACTGGCCCGGCGCTCAATTTCGGCTTTTCTCAGTTTCAAATCTTTCTTTTCAGCATATCCGCGCACATACCCAAATGCCGTCTTGCTTGCGACAGTGGAAATGGTTCCTGCGCGAAAGGCGCGTTCTTTACCGAAGAGTTCCCGGATATATTCATGTACAGCGCCTTGGTAATCACCCGAGAAGTTAAGGTCGATATCCGGCACTTTATCCC
>PUMO01000173.1 GCA_003551405.1 Mollicutes bacterium
GAGGCATTTTTATTATCATCCATAAAATCATAAGGACTATGGGTCCCTAAAGGTTCACCAAGTGTATCAAATGCAGACAATGGATCATCAATACGCACCCTTGACGCATCATGTGACTTGGGCGGTGTTTCCAAATTCTTGAGTTTTCCTTCAATGATATCCGCACGGCTCTTTTTGCCTGTGAGTTTATCCTTAAGGCCACTGACGCGTGTGTCTTCTGTGCGTTTCACCGCATGATCAAGCCAATCAATATCGCCAGCAATCACAAGCACATCCTCACTGCGTGTAATGGCGGTATATATCAGTTTGCGTTTGAGCATGATGGCGAACCGTTTGAATATCGGCACAATGACCACTTTATATTCACTGCCCTGAGATTTGTGTACACTCATCGCATACGCTAAATTGAGCTGGTCAAGCTCACTTTTTTTATAAACCACTTCTTTGCCGTCAAAATCCACTACGACCATCTCACTACTATCAATGGAAACAACCCTGCCTTGATCACCGTTCATGACACCATCTTCAAGCCGGTTTTGAAGCTGAAGCACTTTATCATGAACCTTAAAGCGCTTATTCCCATAATCGATGGATTTGCTTGTTTGATGATTATAGGTTTCTTGAAGAAACCGGTTGGTCGCATCAATGCCCACAGATCCCTTATACATCGGGATAAGGACTTGAATGTCATCAAACAGCGAATAGCCCTGATTCATGTAGTAATCAATCATATCCTTGAGTCTTGCGTGAAACCGTGTTTCACTCAACCGCATGATTACGCGGTCAGGGTATGGACTTGTTAAATCTTCAGGCAAGGTGCCCTCTCGGATATGGCGAGCCAGATGAATAATGTTTGACTGCTCTGCTTGACGGTGGACATCTTCTAAATGAATCGTAGGCACAACGTTTGAATCAATCAAATCTTTCAATACTTGACCGGGACCCACACTTGGAAGTTGGGCGTCATCACCCACTAAAACAATTTTACCTTCCTCAGGAATGGCGGAAAAAAGCTGGGCCGCAAGCGCGGTATCAAGCATGCTTGTCTCATCAATGATAAATAGCGTGCCTGTGGCTAAATTGTTGGGCCCATGTTCAAATTGACCATCATACCCATACCCCAAAAAGCGATGAATGGTTTTTGCAGGATGATTGGTGGTCTCTTCCATGCGTTTGGCTGCGCGGCCCGTAGGCGCAATCAGATGAATATCACCTGATTTTACGCCGCCTTCAGCCTTTTGTAAATTTTTATATACATGAAGCAATCCCTTAATAATGGTTGTTTTCCCTGTTCCAGGACCCCCTGTGATGATTAACAGGGCATGTTTAAACACATCGCGGATGGCCTGACGTTGCTTGGCGGTATACACAATGCCTTCTTTGGACTCAAAAGACTGAATCGTTTTAAGTACCTGAGCCTGATCTGTCATAGACGCTTTGGCAGCTTTTGTTTTTAAACTTTTCGCAATCGTCATTTCCTGACGTGCCATGATCGGTGTGGTCACGTATCCGTTTTCAATCAAAAGTTTCTCGTCATCAAGCATCTGTTGGAACATGACTTCAAGCGATGACGCGTCAATCAGATGTTTGGATTTATTAAATTGTTCCTGGCATAAATCAAAGAAATGTTCACGCTTGATGTGCGTGTGGCCTTTCGCATAAACAACATAATTGAATAAATAAAGTATCATCGCACGCAAGCGCTTGGGGTCATCATCTTCAAAGCCAAGTTTTTTTGCGATAATATCCGCACGCTCAAAACCAATGCCTTCGACAGCCTCAATTAAATGATAGGGATTATCCTCAACCACTTTGAGGGTATCTTGCGCAAACGTATCCATCAGTTTTTTGGCAAGCTTGGGTGAGACCTCATATTCATAAAGCTTGATCAATGTCTGTTCAGAGGATTTATGCATTTCAAGGCCTTCACTCAAGGTCTTTTTATGTTTTTTTGAAATGCCTTGAACGCGGTCTAACACATCGGGATTCTTGGTGATTTGGTCGATGGCATCCACACCGAGTGTGTCGACAATGCGCTCAGCGGTTTTTTCACCCACACCACTGAAAAGGTCGCTCGCCAAATAATCTTTTACCCCTTCAGCGGTCGCATTTTTAAGCACTTCCACTTGTTTAAAGTTAAACTGTTCACCGTATTTTGGATGATGTTCAAACTGACCATAAAAGCGGTATGCTTCCCCTTTTTTAGGGTCCGGCAAATAGCCTTTAAGTGTATGCACTTCATCTTTAACATCAAAAAGGGTGGGCGCAGTTGATGCCTCGTCCACCATGACTTTCAGTATGGCAAATGCGTTATCATCATTATAAAATGTAATGGTTTTAATGGTTCCTTCAATATAATCCATGATGCCACCTCAAGGGTTATTATAGCATAGGGCGCGTTGATAATTCATTAAAAAACGCACCCTTTACACTACTTTAGCGCTTAGGGTGCGTTTAAGATTACTTAATCATCGCTTCAATGTCTTTGACCTCTTTTGGGATATCTTCACTTAAGTTTTCGTAACCATTGTTTGTCACTAAAATATCGTCCTCAATGCGAACACCTATGCCTTCATCTTTAATGTATAGACCCGGTTCAATGGTAAGCACCATCCCCGGTTGAAGCGCTTCACTGTAGTGTCCAACGTCATGAGTATCAAGGCCCATGAAGTGACCGATTGAATGATAATAATACTGCGTAATTTCACTTTCATCATCAATAAGACCAATGGCCTTGGCTTCTTTTGCGAGCATGGATTTTGAAAAGTCATTCAAATGTTTCCATGTGATACCGGGGCGCACTTCTTCAATGGTAGCCTTGTTGACTTTTAAAACAATTTCATAAATCTGTTTTTGGCGTTTGGAATACGTACCACTGATCGGATATGTCCGAGAAATGTCTGAAGCATACGCACCATGAAGCGCACCGAGATCAAAAAGAATCATGTCGTTTTTATCAAGTGTGTCTGCATTGTCAGTATAATGGAGCACCGCAGCATTTTCACCACTTGCCGCGATAGTATCAAAGGCCGTGCCACTGGCACCGCTCAGTAAAATCGCATGCAGAAAATCCGCATAGAGGTCGTGTTCCTTTTCACGTTTGTTTATATTAGCTAAAATGGCCTCAAGACCTTTTTTGGTATGGCTAATCGCGGTTTTAATTGCTTCAATTTCACTGTCGCTTTTAAACATCCGTAAATAAGAGAGATGTTCGTTAATCGCTTTGATTGAAAGCTCTGGGTAGTTATCAATCAAATATGACGCACGTTTTAATGCGTGTGGTTTGGTATGGGCGTTTTGATGATAAAGATCCAAATAAAGGGTTTTGGGAGGGCGGCCCATGGGGGAGCGCGCATAATTCATCATTTGGTTAAAAAGCTTATCGAAGGACTCCAGGTAATGAATATTGTCAGGGTGGATTCCGCTGGCTTCACTGGCTTCTTCTTTTGTCATGTTGGCGCCTTCCCATTTGATAATATGGTCCGTGTTTTTTTCAATGAAAAGGAGTGTCTTATTCGCTTTTTGACCTTTTAAAAGCATGAGAATCTTGTTTTCTTCCGCAATACCGGTCAAATAATAAAAATTGCGTTGCGGGGTATAAGGATAATTTTGATCGAGCGATTTGTGCGGCGCACTGCCTGAATAAAGAATGGCAATGGCATCATCCTCCATTCGCGCGAGTGTGTTTTCCCTTGCATGAATGGCATGGGTTTTCATTATCAATCACCTACTATTAAAGTTTTGTTGTTTCATTATAACATGTTGAATACGTTTATAATCATCTTTCATGTTTTCACGGATGAGACTGCGTCTTTCATGTGGTGCGGGCAAATCAAGGGTGATGCCCTCGGCGCACGCATCGCTTTTGGCTTCACGCATGATGTTGCCATGGGAATCAATGATGCGGCTTCGCCCTAAAAACCTTTCATTTTGACGTTGAACAAGTTCATACCCGCACCGGTTTGCAAGCACAACGGGGGTAGCCGTTTCAATCGCCCGGGTACGAAGCACATCCAAACTGTAATCACCGCCAAAATTGGCAGGCACCAGCAATGCCTGTGCGCCCTGCGCTTTAAGCGCCTCACTCACCGGCGCATACCATGCATCCATACAAATCATTACGCCCATAGTGACGCCTTTATATTTAAAAACGTTTAAAGCATTTCCCGGTGTAAACACCGTTTCATTGTCCGTTAGGGCGAGTTTATCGTGGTGATGCACCACCCCATCTTCTGTGATGACAAAGGCACGGTTAAAAATGGAATCTCCTTCATGGTGCGCACCACCCACAACAAAAAAAGCGTCCTTGACACGCGCCAAGTTCATAAACGCATCAACCATCCATGCATTAAACGCCTCTGATGCATATGGTTTTATAGCATCACGGCTTTCAAAATAATAACCACTTAAAGCAAGTTCCGGCAAAACAAACCCATCCGCTTCAACACTTTCAATGCGTTTTTTAACGGTTTCCAAATTAACACTGGGTTGATCTTTAAGCACGTCATATTGAACATACGCTAGTCGCATCGCCTCACCTCTTCATCATTATAACAAAGAAATGCCTAAAGGCAATTTGCACAAAAAAAAAAGCACCTGGTAGTTTCCACCAGGTGCTAAAGTTAAATTAAATTTGAGATGCAAGCACTTGCATGCTTCGAACCATTTGTGCAACATAGCTCATTTCGTTATCGTACCAAGCAAGGACTTTGACAAGTTTCTTACCGTCAACTTCCATGACTTTAGTCATTTGTGCATCGAAGAGTGAACCATAGCTCATGCCAATGGTATCACTGGAAACGATTGGGTCCTCTGTGTAACCAAGCGTTTCATTGGCAGCTTCTTTCATTGCTTTGTTGATAGCCTCAGCGCTTACGCTTTGGTCTTCAAGCTCCACCACAAGATCAACCACTGAGCCTGTAACCGTTGGAACGCGAAGGGCAATGCCGTCCAAGCGACCATTTAAGCTAGGAAGCACTTTCCCCACTGCTGCCGCAGCACCGGTACCGGTTGGTACAATGTTTTCAGCCGCGGCACGGCCACGACGTGCATGAATACCTTTTGCATGTGGGCCATCAAGCGTGGCTTGGTCGTTGGTGTAAGCATGGGCTGTTGTCATGTAGCCTTTAACAACACCGAATTTGTCATTAAGGACTTTCGCAACAGGTGCCAAGCAGTTTGTTGTACACGATGCACCGCTAACAACTTGTTCGCTGCCATCAAGGACATCGTGGTTAACGTTGTAGACAACGGTTTTGATGTCGCCTTTGGCTGGTGCTGAAACCATTACCTTTTTCGCACCGGCCTCCACGTGTTTCATGGCACCATCTTTTGAAGTGAAGATACCAGTACATTCAAGGACAACGTCCACTTCATGCTTGCCCCAGGGTAGGTTGGATGGATCTTTTTCTGCATACACATTGATTTCTTTGCCATCCACAACAATCGCACCGTCTTTGTGTGAGATTGCGTTTTCTTTAAAACGCCCTTGGGCTGTGTCATATTTTAGCAAATACGCTAAAGACTCTGAATCTGTCAAATCATTAATGGCAACAACTTCAACGTCTGGGTCTTCAGCAATGAATCTGAATGCCAAGCGTCCAATACGTCCAAAACCATTAATCGCTACTTTTACTGACATATAAAATGCCTCCTCATAGTTTGATTTATTCCATACTCATTATAGACAATATAAAGCTATATTACAAGTAATCAGACGGGGTTAAAAGCGTTTTCAAATTGTTCATTTTTCCCACAATAGCGGGAAAAACATGGTTCAAAGACTTGGCAGAACTTGTCTGACACTTAAACCAAGCGCCCGAGCATTTTTTCAGTTTCCTCACCGTTTTGTGCAAGGTCACTGGCAAGCGGCAAGGCAAATCCAATAATTAGAATTAATAAAATAATCGCAATAATTACCGCAGGATAATATTTTTTGATAAAATCTTTCATATGATCACGTCCTAAAAATAAAACTCCGAGACAGATGTCCCGGAGTTTATTGATTAACACGGTGCTTTTTTCTTATTTTCCCTAAGTTCTTCAAAGTAGGTTTCAAGTGCGTTTAGATAATCGCAATCTTCCCCTTTGTCACACGTAGTGCACATGATAATTTCACGGAGACGCTTGGGGATAAAGGTACGAATCTCATCTTCGTTGTATCCGACTTGCATTTTATTGTCTTCTAATATGATGGGTCGACGCAAGACACTGGGATTCTCAATGATGAAATCAGTCAGCTCGCTTAAAGACATCTCATCAAGATTCAAGTCATGATCCTGAAAGACTTTAGAGCGCGTAGAGATAATATCCTCAAACCCGTTTTCCGTGTTTTTAAGCATGCTCATAATATCGTCACGCGTCAATTTAACATTAAAGATGTTCTTTTCGCGGTACGAGATTCTGTGTTCATCAAACCATTTCTTAGCTTTACGGCATGATGAGCAACTCGGTGTTGTGTACATTTGAATCATAGGATGTCGACCTCCTTTTTAAGACCACTCTTTAAAGGTAATTTTATAATAACAACATTAACCTTGTGATACAAGTTAATTCTAACATAATTTAGAATAACTACAAATAGTTCTTATACGATTTTATCAATAAAAACGTTTCCATTCCTTGCAATGGCCTACGAACAAAATCATGGAGACACGCGCAATAGTATGGTATAATGCCTTTAATGTCAAGACAATTAACTTTTTAGGAGGCACAGACCATGGAATGGAATTTATCAACCCTTTATGCATCGCTAGATGCATGGCAAAAAGACTATGACCACATGAAAACACTGATTGAAAAAATGCCAACGTTTGAAGGCAAACTTGGTAACTTTGAAGATTTTAAAGCGTATTATAAGCTTCAAAAAGAAGCATCGGTGACACTGAACAAACTTTATCAGTATGCATCACTCAAAAGTGACCTTAACACCAAGGACACTGAAAATGCGGCACGCAAACAACAAATGGCAACCCTTGTCAACGAGTATCAAAAAGCCACAGCCTTTGAGAAGCCAGAAATCCTGAATCTTGGCTGGGAAACCATTGAAGCATTCTTAAACAAAGACGAAAGCCTTAAAGCGTATCATTTCCCCTTAAAGAAATTATTTCATCAAAGTGAACACGTCCTCGATAAGGACAGTGAGCGATTGCTTACCAACTATTCCAAACTGGCAAGCCAGGGTGCACAACTTCACGGCGCACTTTCCATTGCGGACAATGACACCAAGACCGTTACATTGGAAGACGGGAGTACAATCACGGTAAGCAGCGGGAATTTTAGAAGTCATCTTGCGGACCTTGACAACCAAAAAGACCGCGAGAAAGTATTTAAAACGATTTTTTCACATTATGAAAACCATAAATACACGTTTGCC
>PUMO01000198.1 GCA_003551405.1 Mollicutes bacterium
AAACACCTAAAAAGTATCTTTTTCAGGTGTTTGGCAGGTTTTTTAAAGATGTGTTTTTCAACGATTCAATTGTTTAGGCGCTAAGATTTTTTCTACCTTTGGCACGGCGTCTTGAAAGCACGCGGCGGCCGGTGGGCGAACTCATCCGTTGACGGAATCCATGTTTCTTTGATTTTCTACGTGTGTTCGGTTGATATGTGCGTTTCACAATCAACACCTCCTAGTTCTTTTTGAAACCATTCTACTGAATTATAATCAATTCGAAACAATGTGTCAACAACTAATTTCTGACGTGATAAAACATAAAGAAATTTAAAAGTTTTCCACATATGATAATCGCATGATTTCGCAAAGTTAACAATGACCAATGTGGAAATGTGGAACTGGGGAAAACCCCATAATGTGGAAATGTCTATAACGCTCATGACGTTAAAATAAGGCGATATCATATATTAGAGAATTGATGAAACAGCAGTGTGGATAAATAAGTTTTCCACATTTTTGGTGGATAAAATATTGTTTTTTTGTCGGTTTTACTGTGCTAAACTTAAGGATGAATCCAGGGGGGTGAAACAATGCAACTCGAAGACCAACACTTTGACATCTGGCAAGAGGTCAAAGGACAACTAGAAATGCAGCTTGAACATAATACTTTCCAAGAAATTTTTGAATCCGTGGATTCAATCTTTAAAGTGAAAAACAACTACATCTATTTAATTGTAGACAATGAGTTTATAAAAAAGCGTATTGAAATGCTTTATTTGCCACGTATGAACCGTGAACTTCAACGGCATGTTGAAGAAAAACATGAATACCGCCTGATTACCCGTGAACAAGCTGAAAATGCGCTGGCCCAAGAAAAGGCTTTTTCAATCAGTTCTCCTGATGAAATGGCCACAAAGTCACAAATTTATCACCAGGCCAACCTAAACCCAACTTATACATTCAATAACTTTGTGGTGGGAAACTCGAATCGTTTAGCCTACACCTCAAGCATTAAAGTTGCTGATCAGCCTGGCATTGTTGCCAATCCCCTTTATATTTTTGGGGATGTTGGACTGGGTAAAACTCATTTGATGCAGTCGGTTGGGAATTATGTCTTAGAAGGCGACATCAATAAGCGCGTCCTATATGTCAAGGCAGATCAGTTTGTAGAAGATTATGTCCGCTATGCGGCCAAGAAAAAATTCAACGAATTTAATAAAATATACCGTGATGTCGATGTTTTATTGGTGGATGACATTCAATTTTTGGCGAAAAAGGAAAAGTCACAGGAAGAATTTTTCAAGTTGTTTGAACAACTTCACAATCAGCAAAAACAAATTGTCATTACGTCTGATCGCAAAGCCAGTGATCTAAAAGACATCATGAACCGTTTAACATCCCGCTTTGCATGGGGCGTAACCGTTGATATTAATCGTCCAGATCTTGAACACCGCATAAAGATTCTTGAGAAAAAATTGATGGCCGAAACCTCAGAGACAGACCTCGTCCCTCACCATGTCATGGAATATATTGCGAGTGTCTTTGATAACAATGTGCGTGAACTTGAAGGCGCCTTGAAGCGTGTGATGTTTTATTGCACGGCATTCAATTATGACTTCACCATCGAAACTGTGGAATCTGCTTTAGAAAACCTGATTAAGCCTAAACAAAACAGTAAAGATATCATTAAAGATAAAATACAAAACTGTTTAAGCGTCGTTAGTGAATACTACAATATTACTACAACCGATTTAACAAGCAAAAAGCGAAAACGCATGTATCTATTTCCCAGACAAGTTGCCATGTATTTAATTAAAGACCTTTACGCATTGCCTTACAAACGCATTGGCGGGTATTTCTCAGGGCGTGACCATTCTACAGTGATGCATTCTGTTGAGAAAATAAGCAGTGATTTGCAAGTCGACAGTGATGTTAAAAAAGATGTGGAGAAACTTAAACAAAAATGTGGAGAAAACTCATAAAAAAAGGCCACAAAATGGCTTAATTTATGGTATAATAATATTATATGCAAGTGTTATCCACATATCCACACAGCCTAATAACTAATAACAAATAACTAATAATTATTTAAGAGGTGAAGCCGATGCGTTTCAAAATAAACAAGGACAAGCTTCTATACCACCTTTTGATTGCCCAAAAAGCGCTTTCCACTAAGACCCCAAATCCCGCACTGCAAGGCATTAAAATTGATGTTGAAGCCGATAAGCTCGTGATGACAACATCAAACTCCGACATTTCCATTAAAGTGATGCTTGAGGATGCATCATTGGATGTTGAGTCAACGGGCTCTACGTTGATTCCGGGCAAATATTTCATTGAAATCATTCGCAAGCTTGATGGTCAAAGTGTGACATTCTCACAAGTAGAAGACAACTTGCTTCGCATTGAGGCGGATCATTCCGACATTACACTTAACATGCTTGATTTGGATGACTATCCTGAACTTCAGTTTAAAGAGACAGACCAATCGATCAAAGTTAATGTACGGACGCTTAAAACAATTATCCGTCAAACGGCGTTTGCGACCTCAAGCATTGAAAACCGCCCGATTTTAACTGGTGTTAACTTTACCATTGATGGGGACCGTTTAAGCGGGGTTGCGACCGACTCTTATCGGTTGAGTCAAAAAGAAATACCACTTGAAGACAGTTATGAAAAAATGAATGTCATTATTCCGGGCCGCAGTTTGGAAGAATTGATGAAAATTCTTGAAAACAACCAATCGGATGTTGAGGTCCATTTTGATCAAAACCGTGTACTTTTCAAGTATGAGAATGTATTGTTCCACTCCCGCCTGCTTGAAGGAAACTATCCTGAAACCAGCAAACTGATTCCGGCAGAGTTTCCAGTGCAAATCACATTCAATAAAGAGCAGTTAATTACTGCCATTGAACGTGCAAGCTTACTTTCAAGTCGTGATGGGCAAAATGCGATTGTCAAATTGAATGTTCGCAATGACGATGTGGTTGAAATCTCCTCTAATTCCCCCGAAATTGGACGCGTGCTTGAAGAAGTCCATCCGGCCGATGAGATTCAAGGGTCACCTATAAAAATCGCGTTCAGCTCAAAATATGTTCTTGAAGCACTTAAAGTTTTTAACTCCAGTGAAGTTACAGTAAAGTTCACAGGAGAAATACGCCCATTCATCATAACTGGTGAGTATGATGATGATATGTTGCAGTTGATTCTGCCTGTTAAAACCGACTGAAAATTTTGAAATAAACAGCATTAAATAACTTTTAAAGACTGCGTATATAAATACGTAGTTTTTTTGTGGTAACCTTGTTAATTACCCAGAAATATACTATAATATAGCTAGTATATATATAAGAAAGAGCGGCTATTTTTAATCGACGTGAGGAGCGTGCAACAATGGAATCCATTTCTGTACATCATCATCCAATTACACTGGGACAATTTTTGAAATTTATCAATCTTGTCGGCAGTGGCGGTGAGGCTAAACAGCTATTAAAAGAAGGTATGGTAAGTGTTAATGGGGAAGTGGATACACGTCGAGGAAGAAAATTGAGTGTTGGCGACCAGGTAGAGATTGCCGGCCATGGCAAATATGAGGTGGCCAATGCACAGGCTTGATTCCCTTAAACTTAAGGACTTTAGGCTATATTCGTCCTTGGAAGTGACCTTCGGCGATGGTGTGCACGTCATTACAGGTGATAACGCTCAAGGGAAAACATCGCTTATCGAAGCGATTTATTTATTGGCTTTAACTAAATCGCATCGTACACCGCTTGATTACGCCCTCATTCGTGAGGGCGCTAAATTTGCTAAGATAGAAGCTCATGGTCTTTCAGGTGGTAAAGCCGCCCAATTTGAAATCATCCTTTCAGGCGACGGCAAAAAAGCAAAATATAATCACGTTGAATACAAAAGGCTTTCGGATTACATAGGACTGCTTAAAGTGGTTATGTTTGCGCCTGAGGATCTGATTATGGTCAAAGGGTCTCCCTCAGAACGAAGACGGTTTGTGGATTTGGAACTTGGTCAGGCAGACAGGCACTACTTATATCATTTAGGACAGTATAAAAAACTTCTCAAAGAGCGTAATGAACATCTTAAAGCACTTCAAAAACAGCGTTCAACCGATTATACATTATTGGAAGTTTTAACCGAACAGGCAATTCATTATGCTAAAAAATTGATTGTTACACGTGAAACATTCATTGAAACCATTCGCCCACTATTCAAAAAAACAATTAAAGCCTTGAGTGGGGAAGATGGCTTTGATATCACGTATGCACCCTCAATGCATGAAGCAACGTTTGAAGCATTCAAGAAAAAAATCAAAACCGATATACTGATGGGGACCACAACAATCGGCCCGCACCGAGATGACTTTGAGTTTACCTTGAACGATCAACCCCTTAAAAAAGTCGCATCTCAGGGACAAATGCGTACGGTTGCCCTTGCCATTAAATTAGCGGTTATCGAATGGCTAAAACAATCGCGAAAGACGACCCCTATTATTTTGCTTGATGATGTTTTCAGTGAGCTAGACAGTTCACGCCAACAAAACATCCTCAATCACCTTGATGACAAGGCCCAAGTATTCATTACAGCGACTACATTGTCGGCCTTGGATGATAAAACCAAACAATCAACCAAAATTATGCACATTGAAAATGGCACCATAAAAGGAGTGAACATACATGAATAAAACGTATGATTCTAAAAACATTCAAATTCTAGAGGGCCTGGAAGCCGTTAAAAAACGTCCGGGCATGTACATTGGGTCTACAGGTCCAAAAGGCCTTCACCATCTTGTATGGGAAATTGTGGATAACTCTGTTGATGAAGCCTTAGCCGGTTACGCTTCAGAAATTGATATCCGTATTTTGCCAGACAATATCATTGAAGTGGTCGATAATGGGCGTGGCATTCCCGTAGATACCCATCCAAAAACCAATTTGCCCGCTGTTGAGACCATTTTGACGACCTTGCATGCCGGCGGTAAATTTGATAACGATTCCTATAAGGTTTCTGGAGGTTTGCATGGTGTGGGTGCCAGTGTTGTCAATGCGCTTAGTGAATGGTTTGAAGTCAACATTCACCGGGATGGTGTTGAATATTATCAACGTTATGAACGTGGCATTACGAAGACATCTCTTGAAAATCGCGGAGACACAGAAAAAACGGGAACGCGTATTCGTTTCAAAGCGGATAATCTCGTTTTTACCGAGAGCAATGCATATGATTATGAGACCTTGCGTCTTCGTATCCAGCAGATGGCGTTTTTAAATAAAGGCATCACGTTTAAACTCACCGATTTACGTGTTGAACCCAATCAAACAGTAACTTATCGTTATGATGGGGGCATCAAAGAGTATGTTGAATATTTGAATAAAAATAAAGAAACCCTACATGAAAATGTGATTTATGCGGAAGGTCAAAGCGGTGAAATCATTGTAGAGATTGCCATGCAATACAACAATGCCTTCTCACAAAATATATTCCCATTTACCAACAACATTCATAATTTAGAAGGCGGTACACACGAAGAAGGCTTCAAGATGACATTGACCCGTGTCCTTAACACGTATGGTAAAAACAACAATTTGTTTAAAAAAGACGAAGGACTGCTTGGTGATGATACACGTGAAGGCTTAACGGCCATTATCAGTGTTAAACACCCTGATCCTCAGTTTGAAGGCCAGACCAAAAGCAAACTTGGAAGTACTGAGGTTCGCCGTGTGGTCGCCCAGGTTCTTAGTGAAGGCCTTGAAAGACATTTGCTTGAAAATCCCAATGATGCGAAAATTATCATTGAAAAAGCATTGCTTGCATCAAGAGCACGTATTGCGGCGAAAAAAGCCCGCGAAGCGACACGCCGCAAAAGCCCGCTTGATGGCCTTGGATTTGCGTCAAAACTAGCGGATTGCCGGGCGAAAGATCCCTCAAAAGCTGAGATATACATCGTTGAGGGTGACAGCGCGGGTGGTTCTGCCAAACAAGGCCGTGAGTCAGGTTTTCAAGCAATTTTACCTTTGAGAGGTAAAGTGCTCAATGTCGAAAAAGCCAGACTCGATAAGATTTTGGCGAATAAAGAAATTCTTTCCATGATTCAAGCATTTGGGACGGGGATCGGTGATGAGTTCAATGCCGACCTTGTCCGGTATCATAAGATTGTTATCATGACGGATGCCGATGTGGATGGCGCCCACATTCGCACGTTGCTACTAACGTTCCTCTTCCGGTATATGAAACCACTCATTGAACGTGGGTATGTCTATATTGCTCACCCCCCCCTTTATAAGTTGCAACAGGGGAAATGGGTTGATTATGCCTTCACCGAAGATGAAATGGAAGCCAAACAACAACAACTTTCCAAACGTGCCAATACACAACGCTACAAGGGTCTTGGTGAGATGAATCCTGAACAGCTGTGGGAAACAACGATGAACCCAGAAAATCGTACACTGCTCAAAGTGTCGATGGAAGATGCAATGGAAGCCGATAAATTATTCAGTATGCTTATGGGTGATGAGGTTGAACCGCGCCGTGATTTTATCCAACAAAATGCCGCATACGCTAAAAATCTTGATATTTAGGAGCGTTAAGTTATGACTATGGAGACCATGAAACCGACCACGTTTGATAAAATTACCGACATTAATATCGCTTCTGAAATGCGTACGTCTTTTCTTTCTTACGCAATGAGCGTCATTGTTTCTCGTGCCCTTCCCGATGTTCGCGATGGGTTGAAGCCTGTTCACCGGCGTATTTTATATGGCATGGATGAACTGGGGGTTACGCCCGGTTCGGCGTTTAAGAAGTCGGCCCGGATTGTCGGGGATGTCATGGGTAAATACCATCCCCACGGAGACTCCGCCATTTATGATGCCATGGTCCGCATGGCACAGGAATTTTCTTATCGTTATCCGCTTGTGAATGGCCATGGAAACTTTGGTTCCATTGACGGTGATGGTGCCGCGGCAATGCGTTATACTGAAGCGAAGATGATGAAGATTTCTGCGGAAATGCTTAAAGATCTTCACAAGAACACTGTAGATTTTGTAGAAAACTATGATGGCACAGAACATGAGCCGTCAGCCCTTCCAGCCAAATTTCCGAACCTGCTTGTTAACGGTGCAACGGGAATTGCGGTTGGGATGGCCACCAATATTCCACCGCACAACTTGAGTGAAGTTGTGGATGCAATTTTGGCGTATGTTGATGACCCTGAGATATCCCTGGATGGATTGATGCACTATATTAAAGGACCGGACTTCCCAACCGGTGGGACCATCTTGGGTCTTAGCGGCTTAAGACAAGCCTATGAAACTGGG
>PUMO01000047.1 GCA_003551405.1 Mollicutes bacterium
ATGCTTTTCATTGGGTCGTTTACCGCACGGTTACGCAACCTTTTACCGCTTTTTGGTGCCATAATTTTTGTGTATTTATGGGCAAGAACTTCTGAGCCTGCCTTGGCGAGTCGTGTCTTTCTTTTGATTCCGGCGCTTTCATTAATATTAAAACCCCGTCGCCATCCCCTCAAATACATCACCATGGTGGTGTCGTTTTCTTTAATGATTCTTGATTTGACAGGCACGGTCGATATGAATCCCTTTACGCGCATTTTATTCATTGTCTGGATTAACGTATTATTTATACCACCCATGATTGTGCATACCGTGCAAACATTTTTGCGTAAAGTTAAGACATTTTATACTTGAAAAAAAGCGCCTATATGATATAATGCTATTTGCGCCTGAACCATGGTTTGACGTCCCCTAGCGTCTTACTGAGATTCAGGGGTCACTAATGAAATAAGGAGGGAAACCAAATGTCTTTACCTAAAGAGGAAAAACAACAAATCATTGAGTCTTACCGCATTAAAGAAGGCGACACAGGTTCACCAGAAGTACAAATCGCCATTTTGACAAAAGAAATTAGTAAACTCAATGAACATTTGAAAATGCACAAACAAGATCATCACTCACGCCGCGGACTGCTTCAAAAAGTTGGACGTCGTCGTCACTTGATGAACTATTTGCGCGACAATGACATTGAACGTTATCGTGCTTTGATCAAAAAACTTGGTTTACGCCGCTAAAAGCCTTAAACGGATGAATTTTCATCCGTTTTTTGTTTGGGGTTTTATAAATAGGGAATTTACTCTATAATGAATGATAAGTGACCATTACAGAAAGGATGAATTACCCATGAAAACCGTAATCAAGAATGCAACGCTCTACACCATGGATACACTCAATAACCAAGTGGGGTATGTCGCGTTCAGCGATGGTGTCATTGAAACCGTAGGGACTGATTTTGATCCTGAAGCGTATGCGGATTATGACATCATTGACGCGAAGAAACAATTGCTCACACCTGGGCTCGTCGATCCTCACAGCCACATCGGTGTGATGGAAGAAGGCATTCAGTTTGAAGGCAATGATGGCAATGAAACCACCAACCCTGTCTATCCTGAGCTACGCGCCATTGATAGTTTATATCCACTGGACAGCTCATTTAAAAGCGCACTGGCGGCGGGTGTAACCACCGCAGTCACAGGTCCTGGAAGCGCGAATGTCATTGGGGGAACCTTCACCGCAGTCAAAACGGTCGGTGATACCATTGACGATATGGTGTTTAAAGAGGAAGTGTGTATGAAAATGGCGCTCGGTGAAAACCCAAAACGGGTCTATTCTTCACAAAAGCGCAATCCTTCAACCCGTATGGCTTCAGCCGCACTGATGCGTGAGTGGCTTCAAAAAGCCAAAGAATACGATACCCAACTTAAAAAGTATGAAGCAGGCGAAGCGGATGCATCCAAACCGTCCTTTGATATGAAACTTCACAGCCTGCGCCGCGTGTTCAACGGCCTTCCTGTAAAAATTCATGCGCACCGCAGTGATGACATTATGACAGCGATCCGTGTGGCCAAGGAATTTGATCTTAATATTACGATTGAACATGCAACGGAAGCGCACACCATCCCTAAGAGTGTCAAAGCAGGAAACTTCCCGGTCATTTTGGGGCCTACGCTGGGAACAGCCGCTAAATACGAACTGCGTGGCAAATCATTTGAGAGTGCGAAGATTGTGCATGCGCATGAGATTCCATTTGCAATCATGACTGATCATCCGGTTATTCCAGCTGAAAACATCCTGGTTCAGCTTGCTCTTTTTGTTAAAGAGGGTCTCAGTCGCCTTGAAGCAATGAAAGCTGTGACCATCAATGCCGCGCGGATTAATGGTATTGATGCGCGGGTTGGTTCCATTGTGCCCGGTAAAGATGCGGACCTTGTTTTATGGGACGGCGATTTCTTTGATATCATGACCCGTCCAAAGCACGTGTTTGTTAACGGAAAGTTACAGTACAAGCAGGGATAATGTGGATGCAATCTTAAATTTGAACCCCATTCTTTTATATTTTTTGATTTTTACAGGCAAAATCATCGAAGTGGGCATGGCGACAGTACGGATTGTCCTGATCACCAAAGGTGAAAAACTCAAAGGCAGCGTCATCGGCTTTTTTGAAGTCTTACTTTGGGTGGCGATTACCGCAACGGTTCTTGTGGATATTGCGGAAGACCCTTTCAAAGTGGTGGTTGTGTCCTTAGCGTTTGCGGCCGGCAATTATTTTGGCAGCATTGTTGAAAACAAGCTCAATATCGGTACGGTAAAAATCGAAGCGGTTGTTAAAAAGACTGAAGGCAAACGCATCTCTAGAGCCATGAGAGAGATGGGCTTTGCCCTTACAGCCATTGATGCGTATGGACGCGATGAACGCCGTGAAATCTTATACATGCATGTGCCCAGAAAATACATGGAAAAAGCAACAAGGGTTTTACGCGAAATGCAAGCGGACGCAGTCATTACTATCAACGATATTCGTCCACTCTTTGGTGGGCACGGCATTTTGAGAAAATAGTGTGCAATGGCGCACTATTTTTTTGTTGGTCAATCCTATGATAATGCACATATTTATGGTATTATAATTAACTAGATAATAATAGTAGATAGAAAAGAGGAAGTAAAAAATGAGTAAAGCCAAAACTTTTGAGTTAGACCTCAATGGTCGTAAACTCGTGGCTGAAGTTGGCGGTCTCGCCAAACAAGCAACATCTGCAGCACTGATTCGTTATGAAGACACAGCTGTGCTTTCGGTGACGCAAGCAAGCCGAGAACCTGTAAATATGGACTTTTTCCCACTAATGGTCAATTATGAGGAAAAACAATATGCAGCCGGTAAAATTCCAGGTGGTTTTTTCAAACGTGAAGGCAAGCCATCTGACCATGAAACATTGATGGCACGGTTGATTGACCGTCCGTTGCGCCCCTTGTTTCCAGATGGGTTCCGTTATGAAGTGCAAATCATCAATACGGTCATGTCAGGGAATACAGACAATTCTCCTGCCATGAGCGCAATGATTGGGAGTTCCTTGACGTTATCTTTGTCACACCTTCCATTTGATGGACCGATTGCCGGTGTCACAGTAGGCCGTTTGAACGGTGAGTTTATTCTAAATCCAACCGCAGAAGAGATGGAAATGTCTGATATTGATCTCATTGTGGCTGGGACAAAGGAAGCGGTCAACATGGTTGAAGCCGGCGCGAAACAAGTCGATGAAGAAACCATGCTCGATGCCATTTTGTTCGGCCATGAATGGGTGAAGAAAATCGTTGAATGGCAAGAGGACATCGTGCGCGAACTTGGTGAAGAAAACATGGACTTTGAAGCCGTCCAACCCGACCAAGATGCGGTTGACTATGTCAAGGAGACCTATTTGAAAGCCATTAAAGACATGGTGTATACGTATGACCGTGAAACACGCGGCGATGAAACACGTCGTATTAAAGAAGAAATAGAAGCAACCTTTGAATCACGCTACGCTGAGTTGGAAATTGAAGACTACAATAAGAAACTCAAAGACGCCAAAAAAGCGGTCGATGCCCTTATGACCGATGAAATTCGCCGCATGACAGTTGAAGAAGAAGTGCGCGCCGATGGCCGCAAGCTCGATGAGATTCGTCCGCTAGAATCACAAGTTGATTTATTTGAACGCACCCACGGAAGTGCCATGTTCCAGCGCGGTGAAACGCAAGCGGTATCCTTAACAACACTTGGTGCCCTTGGTGAATATCAACGCATTGATGGACTCGGTGAAGAAGAGCATAAACAATTTATGCTTCATTACAACTTCCCTCCATACAGTGTTGGTGAAACCGGACGCTACGGGCCACCAAAACGCCGTGAAATCGGCCATGGTGCGCTTGGTGAACGTGCGCTCGAACAGGTGATTCCAAACGAAGAAGATTTCCCTTATACCATTCGCGTTGTTTCAGAAATACTTGAAAGCAACGGCTCAACAAGCCAAGCAAGCATTTGCGCCGGCTGCATGAGTTTAATGGCGGCCGGTGTCCCAATCAAAGCACCGGTTGCAGGGATTGCGATGGGACTTGTTCAAGATGGCGATAAAAACATTGTTTTAAGCGATATTCAAGGCCTTGAGGACCATATCGGCGATATGGACTTTAAAGTCGCCGGCACCAAAGACGGCATTACTGCCCTTCAAATGGACATTAAAATTGAAGGTCTTGACAAGGAAATCCTAAAACAAGCCTTAGAACAGGCCCGTAAAGGCCGCCTGCATATTCTAGAAAATATGCTAGAAGCCATTCCCGGACCCCGCGCTGAGGTTTCAAAGTACGCTCCGAAAGTCAAAATCATGGTCATTGATCCCGACAAGATTCGTGATGTCATCGGTCCTGGTGGTAAACAAATCAGTCAAATCATTGAAGACAATGATGATGTGAAAATCGACATTGAACAAGATGGTCGCGTCACCTTGATGCATACGGAAATTCCTCCAATTGATGCTGCAATGAAACAAATTGAAGATTTGGTTCGTGTCGCTAAGGTTGGCGAGATTTACGAAGGTAAAGTGGTGCGTGTTGAGAAATTCGGTGTGTTTGTGGAGCTTTTCCCGGGGACTGATGGCTTATGCCACATTTCCAAATTGGCCCATGAACGTGTCAATAAAGTGGAAGATGTTGTCAAGCTCGGAGACACCATTAAAGTGAAAGTCATCGGCATCGATGAACGCGGCCGCATTGACCTTTCCCGCAAAGCGACCCTTCCAAAACCAGAAACACCGAAATCCAATAATACAAACAAAGCTTCCTCTAATAAACAATAATAAAGCCAATGCGTTTTGAACAATCGAGCAGCCCTTGGCGGCTGTTAGGAAAGTCCATGCTGACACATTCTGAGACGAATGTAGTGCTTGTGATGGCGGAAAACATAACGCCATGCACCGCTTGGTTTGGCGGTGACGGCCGGGCAAGCATCCCCTTGGGATGTGACGCCCTATAAAAGTGCCACAGTGACGAACTTGGATGGCAACATCCAAGGTGGAACGGGTAAACCCCACAAGTCAGCAACCCAAATTTTGGTAGGGGCACTTTCCCAGGGGAATTCAACCTATGGGAAAGGCACGCCAAGCGTGCAGATAAATGATTGTTGCCCTTCGGGGTACAGAACATGGCTTACAAAAACGCATTCAAACCACTTTAAGCGCTCACTGTAGCGCTTATTTTATTGTATTACCTACCGCGTTTTATTGAAAAAAACGATGGAATGGTGTACAATACCTTAAGGTTATGAAAGGACGATGCCCCATGCGTAAAACAGACCACGAAGCGATTAAAACCCGACAACAACGAATAAGAAACTTTTCCATCATTGCGCACATTGACCATGGGAAAAGTACGCTCGCAGACCGTATACTTGAAAAAACACAGTCCATCACCTCTCGTGAGATGAAAAATCAATTGCTTGATTCGATGGACCTTGAACGCGAACGCGGCATTACCATCAAGTTGAATGCGGTTGAAATTGATTATAAACATACAGACAATGAATCCTATATTTTTCATTTGATTGACACCCCCGGCCATGTTGATTTTGCCTATGAAGTCTCACGCTCACTGGCTGCCTGTGAAGGGGCTTTATTGGTCGTGGACGCCGCACAGGGCATTGAAGCGCAAACCCTTGCGAATGTGTATTTGGCCATGGATAATGATCTGGAAATTATCCCTGTCATCAATAAAATCGACCTGCCCAGCGCGGATGTTGAAAAAGTGAAGCAAGACATTGAAGAAGTGATCGGCATCGATGCGTCGGATGCCATTCTTGCCAGCGCGAAAGAAGGCAAAGGCATTGATGACATTCTTAACGCTATCGTTGAGCGTATCCCAGCACCCAAAGGTGCTTCACAAGACCCCTTGCAGGCATTGATCTTTGATAGCATGTATGATCCTTACCGCGGTGTCATTCCTTCCATACGTATTGCTCAGGGTGTTCTACAAAAGGGCGATATGATTCGCATGATGGCCAAGGATAAACGTTATGAAGTGACAGAAGTCGGCGTAAACACCCCCAAACAAGAACCCAGGGATTATTTGGGGCCAGGTGATGTTGGGTATGTTGTTGCGGCCATTAAGAACGTTGAAAATGTTGGGGTGGGGGATACCATCACACACATTGAAAGCGAAGCCCCTAACCCTTTACCCGGTTATCGTCCACTGACACCGATGGTGTTTTGTGGGTTATTCCCGATTGATACCAACAAATATCCTGATTTACGTGAAGCGCTTGAACGACTTAAACTCAACGATGCCGCATTAACGTTTGAAGCAGAAAACTCCCAGGCACTCGGGTTTGGCTTTAGAAGCGGATTTTTAGGCATGCTTCATTTAGAAATCATTCAAGAACGTCTTGAACGCGAATTCAATATCGAACTGATTGCGACCGCACCGAGTGTGATTTATAAAGTGCATACAATTAATGGTGAAACCAAGGAAATTGATAACCCTTCAAGCATGCCTGAACCCCAATATATCGATAAAATAGAAGAACCTTACGTGTCCGCATCCATCATGTGTCCCAAAGAATATGTGGGTAATGTGATGGAACTTTGTCAGGATAAGCGGGGCACATTCAAGAATATGACTTATCTTGGTGATTATCGTGTTGAACTGGCGTATGAACTGCCATTGCTTGAAATCGTCTATGATTTCTTTGACAAGCTAAAAAGTGTATCCAAAGGGTATGCATCACTGGATTATGATCTTAAAGGATACATGGAAAGCAATTTGGTTAAAATGGACATACTGATCAACTACGAAATTGTTGATGCCTTATCGTTCATCGTTCACCGTGATTTTGCGTATCGTCGTGGAAAAGCGATTACCGAAAAGCTTGTTGAAATTATTCCGCGTCAAATGTTTGAAGTCCCCATTCAAGCGGCGATAAACAATAAAATCATTGCCAGAAGTACGGTGCGTGCCATGCGTAAAAATGTATTGAGCAAATGTTATGGTGGCGACGTTTCACGGAAAAAGAAATTGCTTGAAAAACAAAAAGAAGGAAAAAAACGCATGAAGAGTGTGGGTAGTGTAGAAGTCCCTCAAGAAGCCTTCTTAAGCGTTTTATCCATCGAAGATTAAACACGCTTAATGCGTGTTTTTTCACTTATAATACGCTATATCATATACCCTTGATATGGTAAAATGAGAGGTGTATTTATGCGTGCACTTTATATTCATATTCCGTTTTGTCGTCAAATCTGTACATATTGTG
>PUMO01000067.1 GCA_003551405.1 Mollicutes bacterium
GATTTGCTTGTCCCGCTTGATGTTGACCCTGCGACGGGAGAGACTTTGGATGACGCCAAATAAATCCCGTGAAAAAGTCATGGTCAAAAGCATTGTCGTCAATTTCTTATTGATTGTGTTTAAGGCTACTGGCAGTATTGTGTTTCGTTCAAGCGCACTTTTAAGTGACGCGGTCCATTCATTCAGTGACTTTATGAGTGATCTTTTGGTCATTATTGGTTTGAAACAATCAAAAAAGCCTGCGGACGCCGACCACCCCATTGGTCATGGTAAAGTTGAGTATGTGCTCAGTCTTTTTCTAGGCATCATGATTTTATTCATGGCCTATCAGTTGATTTCCATGTTTATCACATCTTTGGGCGATTCCCCGGAGCCGCCTTCTGCATTGGCGCTCGTTGTAGTCATTGTAGTCATCATTTCCAAATGGCTATTATCCAGGGTGATAAAAAAAGACGCACATGCACTGGATTCTCAGGTACTGCATGCGTCGGCTGATGAGTCGCTTGGTGATGCACTAAGCAGCTTGTTTGTCATCATTGGGGTAACATTTGGTGTTCTTGGCGATGTGTTGGGTGTAGAATGGTTGTTATATGCGGATAATATAGCCGGTTTGGTGATTGCGCTTTTTATCATTCGTATTGCATTAAGGATTCTTAAGGATGCAATCCATTCCCTACTCGGTAAAACCGCTCCCAAAAAAGTGATTGAATCGACCAAGCAGCGCATTGCAACAGTGGATGGTGTCAAAGGGGTCGATGGGTTGACGATGATTGTATATGGCCATTATTATCAGGTGATGGTGGACATTCGTGTGGATGCGTCCATTACAGTTAAAAAAGGGCATGATATCGCCCACCATGTAAAAAAACGATTGCATGAAGACAAAAAAATTGGACATGTGATTGTCCATGTGAATCCACAGGAGGTATGAATCATGAGTTTATGTTTACAGCGAAAAAGCATTCGGAAGTTTCTTGACTCAAAAGTTTCTGATGATGTCATTGAACGCTTAATGATGAGTGCGATGCAAGCGCCAAGTGCCACGAACCAACAACCGTGGTCATTTGTGGTGATTAAAAACCGTGCGCTGCTTGAAAAATTAAGTGCCATCAGCAAAGGTGCGTGGCCACTTAAAGAAGCCCCTTTAGGCATTTTGACCCTCTATAAAGAAGAAACAAACCGTCCGATGATGGTGCCTCAGGACATGGCGGCCGCCACACAAAACATCCTTTTAGAAGCCACCAATCAAGGGCTTGGTAGTGTGTGGATTGGTGTTTATCCACGCGAAGAGCGGATGGAGGCCATCGAAAATCTTGTGCCCATGGAAGTGGGGCACAAGCCCTTTTCACTGGTTGCGCTTGGCTATCCTGAGAGTCAATCCCATAAAAAAGTAACGCATCGATTTGACAAGCAGAAATATTCGGTGATTGAGTAGTGCCTGAACTTCCTGAGGTTGAAACGGTAAAACGCTCTTTAAACCGACTTGTCAAAGGCAAAAAGATTCAAAAAGTCACGGTCCATTATCCGTCCATGATTGAAGACGTCAAGCTGTTCAAAACTGTCATGGAAGGTGCGTTTTTACACAATGTGGAACGCTATGGGAAGTTTTTAGTCTTTCATTTGGGGCGTTATGTTTTAATTGGACATTTGCGTATGGAAGGCAAATATTTCATCAAACATCCCACTGACCCTCTGGATAAACACGAACATGTTGAATTTCACCTGGATGATGATACCGTTTTGCGCTACCATGACGTCCGTAAGTTTGGCACGTTTGCCATACGTCTTAAAGATACTTTTTTACAGGAACCACCCCTCAATAAACTTGGCCCTGAGCCCTTAGGTGATCAAGTCAACGGTGCACGTTTGAAAAAGCGTCTCAAGCAAAGTACCCGGTTCATAAAAAGTGCCTTGCTTGACCAAAACGTTATCAGTGGACTGGGGAACATTTATGTGGATGAGACGCTTTTTTGTGCAGGGGTTCATCCTGAAACCATCACTTACACCTTGAGTGATCAAGCTCTTGAGACCATTGCGTGTTGTGCACAAGATGTACTCACAAAAGCCATTATGCTTGGAGGGTCATCCATTCGAAGCTACACCGATTCACTTGGAATTCACGGACGGTTCCAACAAGAACTCAAAGTGCACATGCAAGAAGGTAAACCTTGTAAATACTGTAACCATCCTATAGACAAAATAAAAGTGGGCGGTCGGGGCACGTACGTGTGCACACACTGCCAAGCGAAAAGGTTGTGATTATATGGCTCGAATCGTTGGTTTAACAGGCGGCATTGCGAGTGGGAAATCCACGGTGTCTCAAATGTTTAAAGACCAGGACATTCCCGTAATTGACACCGATCACATTGCGCATAAACTGCTTGATAAAGACACAGAAGTGTTCGATCAAATTGTAGAAACATTCGGTGAAGATGTATTGACGCCTTCAAGAAAAATCAATCGCAACGTGCTCGGGAAAATTATTTTTAGCGACAAGGAAGGCCGCCAAAAACTTAATGATATTGTGCATCCCAAAGTCAAAGAACATGTGTTGCATGAGATTGATTATTATATTGATGAAGGCGAAGAAATCATTGTCATGGATGTGCCGTTATTGTTTGAAGCCGGATTTGACACACTTTGTCATGACACGGTTGTGGTCTATTCCAAACAAAAAGATCAAGTCTCACGCCTTGTAAGCCGTGAAAATATCACAGAAGACTATGCCAGACAAAAAATCAAAGCCCAGATGCCGCTTTCCAAGAAGAAAGAACTGGCGGACTTTGTCATTGACAACTCCAAAAGCATTTTGGAAACCCGTAAATGTTTTGATAAAGTCCTAAGAAAAATAAAATCCCTTGTTTAGGAGGCGCATATGAAGGATTACGACAATGAAACACTCATTAACATTGCGGCCAAACAGGAATTAACGCATACCCACCATTTGGTGCTTTCCCTGCTTTATATGCCGCTTACCGGGAAAGATGCGTATGCCCTTTATAGTGCAATGCATGGGTTGATGGACCGCACGTCGATGCGCAGTTCGAAATATCCAATCAAATTTATATATGACATTACCGGCCTGCGCCCTCAAACGTTTTTAAGCGCCCGCCACACCCTAGAAGCTACGGGGCTTTTGGAAACCTATAAAGACCCACAAAGTGAAGAATATACATTTGAACTCTATCAGCCGTTAAGTGCCGATGCGTTCATAAAGGATTCTCCGTTTGCGCCTTACTTGAAAAAAAGGGTGGGCGATGAACGTTATGAGGATTTGATCGGACACTTTAAAATCACGAAACATCAGCGTAATTCCAAGGAAAATATTTCTGTTTCCTTCGATGAAGTGTTTGACACCCTGAGCGACAATGCGTCTTCTAAAAAAGCAAGTTACACACAAGAAGAAACCAAAAAACCGTCCTTTAACCGCGACGTTGATATTGACCTTGTGCTTGAAGGCCTTCCTCAGTCCATTAGGACGTCCAAAATGAAGACGAAGCGCTTCAAGGAAAAACTTTCTGAAATCGCCTATTTATACCGCTTGAATGAACGACAAATCAGTGATTTGATGAAGGCGAATTTTTCACATGGGGACGTTGATTTAACTGCCCTGAGTGATGATGCGGCGAAAAAGTATTCACGCAATAAAACATCACCCATCAAAAAGCAGGCGCAAACAGACAGTCTTGAATACCTCAAACAAGTACATCCACGTCAGATGTTGGAAGAGACCACCGGTTCAAAGGCCGCCAAAGCCGAAATGGTAACTCTCGAACAACTGATTACCCACAGTGGGCTTCCGCACGAAGTGATCAATGTGTTGATTGCTTATGTCCTTCATCAGCTTGACAACACATTCCCCAGTTATGCGTATTTTGAAAAAGTTGCTGCGGAATGGAAACGCAGTGATGTAGACAGTGCGGAGGCTGCCGTTGAGCATATCAAAAAACGCAAACGGAACATGGAACAGCGCGCAAACAATCGCAAAAAACCATTTAAAAAACAATATAACGAAAAACCGGAAGATATTAGCGTTGACTGGTTTGATGATTATTTGAAAGGCCAGGAGGAATAAAATGAAAAAATATGACCGTTTTAAAGACAGTCCCGAATTGATTGAATCCATCACAGAAGAATTGAGTGAGGACCAACGACTTAAACAGTTTTTTATTGACAACGACATTCCTTCTGAGACCATTGAAGAATCTTTGAATGACCTTCTCACTTACCGTGAAGAAATCAAACGGTGTGAAAACTGTCCTGGCCTGCATGCGTGTACGCAAGATACGCTCGGGATACAGCCGGTGCTTTCATATCGGCGTGAAAAGATTCATCTGGAATATAAACCCTGTAGTTATATGAAGGCAAAGCTTAAAAAACGCCGCGACAATAAGCGTATCAATGCGCTTTTCATGCCACAAATGATTTATGATGCGACGCTTGAAGATTTCTACATGAATACCAAGGAACGCCAGGATTTATATAAGCGGATCATCGGCATTACCAATCAATATGCCAGTGGTGAAACCATTAAGGGTCTATACTTACATGGGCGTTATCAAATCGGAAAAACGTACGCACTGGCGGCGATAGCGAACCGTTTCAGTGAACTGGGTCAAAGTGTTTCCGTTGTATACTATCCTGATTTGGTACGTGAGATAAAAAGCGCCATTAAAACGGGTGAGGTTGAACAAAGGGTCAACCAGTTAAAAACGGTTGATGTCCTCTTACTCGATGACATTGGTGGCGAAGCCTTTTCTGCGTGGGTCCGTGATGAAGTGCTTGGACCAATCTTACAGTACCGGTTGCTTGATAATAAGCCGACATTCTTTTCTTCCAATGTACCGCCTGATGAACTCGGAAAATATTATGTCAGCAATGACCAACAACAAGAAAAAATCAAGGGATACCGGATTATTGAGCGCATTAAAAAGCTTGCGGATGCGTTTAACATGAAATGATTGACAAATGGGACCTTCTTTATTATTATGACCTTAACGACGATGATGAGGACATGACTGGGTTTTTAAAAAAAGCGAGGCAGAAAGGGTGAAAGCTGCCACAAAACCCCGTTACTCCCTCTGAGTTGCCCTCGAAAGAGTGCGCCGCTTTGCTTGCGTTACAAGCTTTGAGAGCTTTTTGAATAAAGGTGGTACCGCGGTCAATCCGTCCTTAACGTTTGTTAAGGACGTTTTTAATAGCTAAGGAGTGATTCATGATGTTAAAGAAAGACATGACCATCAGAGATTTGCAGAAACACATTAGAAACATTGATTTTCATCCCGATAAAAAACATGAAGTGGTTCTCAAACTCTTTGAAGAGGTCGGTGAACTCTCTGTTGAAATGCGAAAAGAACACCAGGACGGCCTGAGTGATGTGCGTAAACAAGAAATTAAATATGAACTCTATGATGTCCTTCATTATGTGACGCACATTGCGAATATTTATGATATTGACCTTGAAGATGCCATTATTGAAAAAGACAAAATCAATGAAGCACGTTATGACGATAGGAGGAACAACGATGATTGAAATTACTTTTCCAGACGGCAATAAACAATCATACGACGAAGGGGTCACAC
This sequence comes from Mollicutes bacterium, assembly GCA_003551405.1. Taxonomy (GTDB): domain Bacteria; phylum Bacillota_I; class Bacilli_A; order Izemoplasmatales; family Izemoplasmataceae; genus B1SED10-225. The sequence continues at coordinate 5,584 of PUMO01000067.1, forward strand.
CACGCAATGTTGCAGGAAGCATTGCGAGTGGGCTTAAGAAAAAGACAGTGGCGGCTTATGTGGACGGCGCCCTTTATGATTTAAACCGTCCGATTTTTGATGACGCTGAGATTGAGCTTATCACTAAAGACGACAACAAAGCACTCGAGGTGCTTAATCACTCAACCGCCCACTTGATGGCACAGGCCATTAAACGGCTGTACCCAGACGCACAGTTTGGTGTGGGCCCTGCGATTAATGAAGGCTTTTATTATGATGTCTCCACCAGTCACACCATAACCAATGAAGACCTTCCCAAAATCGAACAAACCATGAAACGCATTGTCAAAGAACAAGAAGAGATCACGCGTGAAGAGGTGTCAAAAGAAGAGGCGCTTGAACGTTTTAGTGATGATCCTTACAAACAAGAGCTCATCAACGAACTTGAAGATGGTGAGATCATCTCCATTTATACACAGGGGGAATTTGTGGATCTGTGTCGTGGTGGCCATATCGGCAATACCAAACATATCAAGCATTTCAAATTATTGAGCGTTGCAGGCGCGTATTGGCGCGGGGATTCAAACCGCGAGATGCTTCAGCGCATCTATGGCACGAGCTGGTTTACTAAAGAGGATCTTGACCATCATCTTGAAGTGCTCAAGGACCGCCGTGAGCGTGATCACAGAAAACTTGGTAAAGAACTTGGCATCTTCATGATTGATTCCACCGCTGGTCAGGGGTTGCCCATTTGGCTGCCAAACGGGTATACCGTTCGGCGCACCCTTGAAGACTATGTCTATCAAACCGAACGTGAACACGGTTATTTGCATGTTTCAACCCCTGTGCTCGGAACGCGCAAACTTTATGAAACCAGTGGTCATTTTGATCATTACAGCGACGACATGTTTCCGGTTATGGAAGACAGTGAAGGCGAGACCTTTGTGCTTCGTCCGATGAGCTGTCCGCATCACATGATTATTTATAATTCACAGTTACGCAGCTACCGTGACTTACCCATCCGTTATGCGGAAATTGTCACGCAGCACCGTTATGAGGCTTCCGGTGCACTCAGCGGCCTTGAACGTGTGCGCGCCATGACATTGACCGATTCCCATATTTTTGCACGTAAGGACCAAATCAAACAAGAAGTACTCGAGGCTTACCGGCTCATCAACAAGGTCATTGATGATTTGGACTTGACCATCGATTTTGTTGAACTCGCCCTAAGAGACTCAAGCAAAGATAAGTTCCATGATGATGATCAGTTATGGGATGAAGCGGAAGCCACGCTTAAGCAGTTGCTTGATGAAGAAGGCATTGACTATAAGGAAGAAAAAGGTGAGGCAGCCTTTTATGGACCTAAAATTGATATTCAGGTGCGTACAGCCATGAACCGTGTCATTACGATGAGTACGGTCCAACTCGATTTTCTCTTGCCGGAACGTTTCGACCTAACTTACATAGGCAATGATGGCAAGAAACATCGTCCGGTGGTTATCCACCGCGGACTTATTTCCACATGGGAACGTCTCATGAGTATTCTGCTTGAACAATATAAAGGCGCGTTCCCTACTTGGCTTGCGCCACTTCAAATGAAACTGATTCCAGTCAGTCTTGATGCGCACGGTGA
>PUMO01000051.1 GCA_003551405.1 Mollicutes bacterium
GATGCGGCGCTCACACGCATTATCGCAATGGATAAAGCCATTGAAATCAATACCTCGGGCATGCGGTATGGCCTTGATGACCATCACCCCAAACATCCGTTATTGAAACGTTATTACGCACTGGGAGGGCGTAAGATCACACTTGGCAGTGATGCGCACACGCCTGACGATATCGGACACGACTTCACGCGCGTTACAGAACAATTGAAATCCATTGGTTTTGAATACATTTGTCATTACACCCGCCGTCAGTGTGAATTTGTTCGAATTTAAGCAACCCCCTTGCCAAAACACCGTGAACATGCTACATTTTACTAAAGGACGTGACACTATGGCTTTATTGATTGGATACTATTACCCATCGTGACAAAACGGATTGCTCGCGCGCAGTCCTATTTCACTTGGGCTAGCCATATGTCGAATCCTGTGGGTATGCCTGCAGGATTTTTTTATTATCTAAATCTAAGGAGAGTTTAATATGATTGTTAAAATGAAAGATGGAACCACCGAAGCTTCACTTAACGCTTTCAAGCAGTTTTTGAAAGACAAGGGGTTTGAAACCAAAAACGCAAGCAGTGGTGAAACCATTGTACTTGGAATCATTGGCGATACAAAATCACTGGATGAAAGTCAACTTTACACGTTTGATGATGTCTATGATGTTATCCGTATTCAAAGTCCATTCAAACAGGCATCCCGCACTTTTAAAAAAGACGACACAAAAATTGCAATCAAAGATGACATTGTCATAGGCGGCGAATCCAGTGTGCTTATGGCAGGACCATGCAGCGTTGAGAATCCTGAACAAATGGATACGGTCGCCAAGTTTCTTTCAAAGAAGGGCGTTAAAATATTAAGAGGCGGCGCCTATAAGCCGAGAACCTCGCCGTATACATTTCAAGGGCTCGGTTTAGAAGGGTTGAAACTTTTAAAAGAAACCGGGGATCGTTACCATATGGCAGTCGTAAGTGAAATTCCGAGTGTCGATTTGCTTGAAACATTTGAACAATATGTTGACATCATCCAAATTGGTGCGCGAAACATGCAAAATTTCCATTTGTTAAAAGCCTTGGGAAGGACGGATAAACCGATCTTATTAAAACGCGGACTTGCCTCAACAATTGAAGAGTGGCTCATGAGCGCTGAATACATCATCAACGCAGGCAATCCTAATGTCATTTTAATGGAGCGCGGCATTCGCACCTTTGAACCATACACGCGCAACACGCTTGATTTAAGCGCCGTGCTTGCGGTTAAAGAGCGTTCCCATCTGCCGGTACTGGTTGACCCCTCACACGCTTCAGGTAAATGGCAAATGATTGAATCACTATCTAAAGCCGCGCTTGCGGTCGGGGCCGATGGGTTAATGGTCGAAGTGCATCATAACCCTCAAGAAGCACTCAGTGATGGTGCGCAATCATTGAAACTTGATACCTTTGAGACCGCGTATGATGCCTGGGTTAGCCTTTCTAAAACACTGGGACGTCCGCTTCAATGACCATCTTCATCGCCGGACTCGGTGTGATGGGCGCATCCTATGCTGAAAAACTGCATGCACTTGGGCACTCAGTCTATGGGTATGATACCGATGAAGACGCAGTGCGCACACTTTCAAAACATGGTATTATAAAAGAAACAAACCCCCGTGATATGGCATCGGCCGATCTTATTGTCCTTGCCATGCCGCACCGCATGATTGTGCCCTTCATTGATGAATTTAAACACCACATGCGTCCAGGCAGTGTGGTGACGGATATTGCCGGTATTAAGACACCGTTTTTACAGTCTGCTTATAAGGCACTTCCTGAAGGTGTCGATTATGTGTCGCACCACCCGATGGCCGGCAAAGAAAAAGCGGGGGCTACGCACCGTGATAAAACCCTCTTTGAAGGTAAAAATGTCATTCTCATTACACCCAGTCCCGCGCGTGCATCCAATATCGATAAACTCTATGATCTGCTTGTAACAATGGGGTTTAAAGCACCTGTTTATCTGGATGAAACGTCCCATGACCGCGCCATTACCTATACATCACAGATTCCGCATGTACTCGCGCTCAGTCTTATTGAAGGGGCGTCTGAAACGACCATGGCACATAGCGGAAACTCATTTAAGGACTTGACCCGGATTGCGCGGATTCATGAAACACTTTGGACCCCCCTTTTTAAGGATAATGAAAAAACACTGAGTGAATCCATTGATGACTTGATTGAAAGACTGGAAAACTTCAAACAAGCCCTTCACCATGATGACGAAGCCACCATGCGTACGTATTTGCGCCAAATTAAGATAAAACACGAAACCCTTTAAGGAGGCATTTTATGGACATAACACTTATGCCTGTCACATTGGAAGGCACCATTAAAGGCATTGCATCAAAGTCGTTTTCACACCGCGCCTTAATCGGCGCAGCCCTAGCAGAAGGATCAAGTACACTTGATAATCTACTTGGTGCGGCTGATATTGATGCCTCGCGTAGGGCGCTTAAGCAGCTCGGCGCCACCATTGATAATCAACAGATTGAAGGTCCATTGGGTCCTGAGTCAGGTGTAACCATCAATGCGGGTGAGTCAGGCTCAACGTTACGGTTCTTAATCCCTATTGCGGCGCTTTTTGATGTTGCGGTCCGCTTTGAAGGCGAAGGAAAATTGCCAGAACGTCCACTTGATATCTATGAAAATCTTTTTACGTCTGAAATTCATTATGAACGTCATGGGCCCAATCATTTACCATTGACCATCAAGGGGCCACTTCAAGGTGGACGATATATGGTACCAGGCCACGTGAGTTCACAGTTTATCAGTGGGCTGCTTTTTGCTTTGCCGCTCGCAAAAAAAGATTCCGTCATAGAAGTACAAGAACCCTTTGAATCAAAATCCTATGTGAACTTAACCCTTTCTACCCTTAAACGCTTCGGTATTGAGATTGATCGAAGCGTGCCCAGACAATACCATATTAAGGGCAACCAACAATATAAACCAGCAAAACTCGATGTTGAAGCGGATTATTCACAGGCTGCCTTTTGGCTGGTCGCAGGCTTGATGGGTGATACCATTACGGTTGAAGGCTTAAACCCTGAAAGTTTGCAAGGTGACCGTAAAGTACTTGAAATCCTTACCAGTATGAATGGCCACATTGAACTTTTTGGTCATTCTGTCCGTGCCCATCCATCAAAGACCATAGGCAAAACGATCGATCTCTCACAAATACCCGATCTCGGACCTGTTTTAATGGTGCTTGCGGCTGTATCCACCGGTAAGAGCCGTTTTATCAATGCTGGGAGGTTACGATTGAAGGAATCAGACCGCCTTTATGCCATGCAAACAACGCTAAAAACGCTTGGTGTGCCCGTAAAAACCCATGAAACGTCGATGGAGATAACGGGTGTGAAATCATTTAAAGGGAACGTTACCATTGATTCATTTAATGATCACCGCGTTGCAATGGCGGCGGCCATAGCCTCAATCAAAGCTGATGGGCCCATTACCATCACCAACTTTGAGTGCACTGAAAAATCGTATCCCACATTTCTGAAAGATTTAATTAGTTTAGGCGCGAACATTAAGGAGCGAGAAACATGAATACAACAGGTACGCTATTTAAAGTGACCCTTTACGGTGAGAGTCATCAACCAGCCATCGGTGCTGTGATTGAAGGCGTCCCGCCGGGACTTGTCATTGAGGAAGCGGCGATCGCAAAAGAACTGCTGCGCCGAAATCCAAAAGCCGTCGGGACGACGCCCAGAAAAGAAGCGGATCAATTTGAAATAACCTCAGGGGTATTAAACGGTCGCGCCACCGGCGCACCGATTCACTTGACTATCCCAAATACCAATACCAAAAGCAAGGACTATGAATCACTCAAACATCATCCCAGGCCAGGTCATGCAGACTTTGTGGCCAATGAAAAGTATGGTGGATTTCAGGACTTTCGCGGTGGCGGGCAGTTCTCCGGGCGCCTCACTGCACCATTGGTTGCGGCTGGCGTCATTGCCAAAGCCATGTTACCGATGGCGTTTTCCCACAGACTCGTCCAACTTGGCAGTTTGACTGATATGGATCAAATGGATGCGTATTTAAAGACCATTGCGGATGAAGGCGATTCGGTCGGTGGAATCATTGAACTGAATGTTACCAACATGCCTGTAGGGTTAGGTCAACCGATTTTTCAAAAACTGGACAGTGAGATTGCGCGGATTTTGTTCAGTGTGCCTGCTGTCAAGGGTGTGCAACTCGGCACTGCGTTTGATGGTGCATCCATGAAAGGAAGCGAATTTAACGATGCTTTGGTTGATGAAAGCGGGAAAACCCAAACCAATCATAGTGGCGGAGTGAGCGGTGGCCTTTCAAATGGGAACCCCCTTCGCGTGCGAGCGTTTGTGAAACCCACCTCATCCATAAAAAAACCACAGGAAACATATCACAATAAGGAAAAAGAGCGAAAAACGCTCAAAGTGGAAGGCCGTCACGATGTTGCCATTGCAAGACGCGCTGGTGTGGTGCTTGAAAACATGCTCGCGCTTGTTTTGGCCGATTTATATTTGCAAAACCTTGCCCACAGTCCTATAAATTCAAAGTAACGCACAGACTTGCGTTACTTTTTTTATGCATAAGATTTATAATATAAAAATCTTATTCAGTTTGTCATACAACTTAAAACGTTGTATGATGATTATAGATAGGAAACGAGGTGAAGGCTTTGGACAAACAAAAAGCACTTGGAATCATGTTTTTATTGTTGCTTGGGGTGTGGATGATACTGGTACCACAAATGGATTTTGTACAACTCATTGTAGGCATGCTTGCGGCGTTAATCGTAATTTTTTATAGTTTTAATCTGTTTTTTAATAAAAAAGAAACATCTTTTGTGACTGTGCGGGGAATTTTTACAATGCCTTGGCTTTTTGTGGTGCTGTTAAAAGAGATTGTTGTGGCGAATCTAGACATAGCTCGTGTTGTGTTATCACCGAGTTTGCCAATTGATCCCAGTTTTCAATCTTACAAGCAACCCCTTAACAGTCCTTTACTGCAAACCTTTTATGGCAATGCCATTACCCTAACACCCGGGACACTGTGCGTGAGCCTTGATGATGATGAAATCTTAATTCATACCTTGACGCCGCGTGCGGCTGATGGTGTTGGCACATCGAGTGTAAGACGGTTATTTATCGATCTTGAAGGAAGTGGTCGGCCGTGAGTACATTTATCGTTTTTTGCGCAACAGCATTGGTTATCTTAAGTTTTGCGAGTTTGTGGCGTGCGTTTGTTGGACCAAGTGTAGCGGACCGAGTGGCCGCAATCAATGTTGTGTCCATTAAAGTGACAACACTTATTTTGTTGCTCTCAGTAGCGTTTGAGACAACAAGCTACATTAGCGTTGCCCTTGTGTATGCCATGATTGCATTCGTTGCCACACTGGGTGTGGCCAAGTATCTCACCAATGGGGCGCTTGACTGATGGAACTGTTTTTAAATATTGTCAGTGCTTTTTTCATTATTAGTGGAATCTTTTTCTTTACCGTTGGTGTTGTGGGTCTAATCCGTATGCCCGATGTCTTTTCTAGACTTCACGCAACAACCAAAGCCGATACGTTAGGTGCTGGCTTGGTTGTGGTTGGACTCGCAATACAAACAGGATTTTCTCGCGTGACGGTGGGACTTTTTATGGTGCTGGCGTTTGTTTGGCTTACCAATCCAACCGCCGCCCACACGTTCGCAAAGGCTCAGTATACACGCAAGCACATGGGTGAAAGCGATGATTGAATTTTTTAATGTGTTGCTTGTCATTTTTTTGATTTTGAGTGCTTTAGCGGTGGAGCGTACCAAGGATTTGCTTAGTGCGGTTATTATTTTTGGGGCGTATTCTTTTATGATGGCCGTTGTTTGGCTGTTATTGCGCAGTCCAGACGTTGCGTTGACTGAAGCTGCCATTGGGGCCGGTGTGACCACCCTTCTATTCGTTGGACTGGTCTCAAGGACAAGGCGGTGGGAATGATGAAACGCTTAATTTCTGTCCTTTTCTTCGCACTTTTTTTAGCCCTTTCGTATGCAGTACTTCAAATGCCGCCTGCAGGTACACCCGATGCACCATCTTATAATCATACGACGGAACATTATCTAGCCAATGCCCTTGAAGAAACGGGCGCAACCAACGTGGTTGCGGCCATTTTGACCGATTACCGTGCGTGGGATACGCTTGGTGAGACCATTGTGCTTTTTACCGCGATTGTTGCGGTTATCAGTGTACTTAGAAAACGGCCAACTGCGGAGGTGATTCGTGATGAATGACATCATCGTGAAGACCGTTACACGCATTATGGTACCGTTTATTCAAATGTATGGCATTTTTGTCATTTTAAATGGTCACATTTCTCCTGGTGGTGGGTTCGCTGGAGGCGCACTCATCGGTGTGTCATTGATTTTATACACCCTCGTGTTTGGTGTGGGCGCTGCAGAGAAAAAGTTTTCTCATCGTTTGGGGGATTTAAGTGAATCCGGCGGCATATTGATTTATTTGGTAATTGGTAGTGTCGGCATTGTGAGTGGTGGGTATTTCTTAACCAACCTTGATGCGGGATTTTTAAAAGGTGAAGCGGGTGCGTTGTTAAGCGGTGGCATGATTCCATTGCTTATGGTTGCCATCGGAATTAAAGTGACTTCAACAATCATCACCCTGTTTCATGCCATGATTGAAGAGGACCCATCATGAGTACGCTGTTTGACAACATCATCAATCATATCAATCAAATTGGCGCATGTGCGCTGATTGTTATTGGATTATATATTGTTGTGATGCACACAAATATGATCAAACGCATCATCGGCATTAATATATTTGGAACGGGTGTATTTTATTTCTTTGTTTCCATAGGATATGTCCGCGGTGGAGCAATTCCCATTGTAAACGGGGATGAAAGTGGTGTCATGATCAATCCTTTGCCGTCTGTGCTCATATTGACAGGCATCGTCGTTGTGGTATCCATTACGGTGTATGCCATGAGTCTGGTTATAAAGATTTATGAAGGGTATGGCACCATGGACCAAGCAGAAATTACCAAAATGAAGAGTGGTGAAAA
>PUMO01000216.1 GCA_003551405.1 Mollicutes bacterium
ATAAAGTCTCCCGGTCCGCGCGGCATCACATAAGCCACAATAAGCGAAAACACACCAAACGCAAGTCCAAGAATAATGCCGAATTTACGGCCGCCATGGATTGCACCAATAATCACGGGGATATGGAGTGTGGTAATCGCAACACCCCCATACGCAATAAAGCCTACCTGGGGGATAAACGCCATCGCAACAATGATTGCGATAAAAAGGGCAATCAGGTTCATTTCCAAAGTTCTTTTGTCTCTCATAATTATCTCCTTTATTTTAGGCCCTTTACAGGGTCCCATATTATGGATGAAACAATTTTACTAAAATATCCGCTCGCGTCCTATAAAGGTACACGGCCATTCCTATTATACGTTTTCTTTAATCGTTTTCAAGGTTTTCTCATCAAAAGATTTCATAAGCGCAACCAGTACGTCTCTGACTGCCTCATAATCATTTTCATGTATGATTGACGTCGTTGAGTGAATATAGCGCGCTGGCATACCAATGGTCGCAACAACCACACCATCGCCACTCAACTGTGCGCGCGCGGCGTCGGTACCGCCCATGGATTTATAATATTGGAATTTAATGCCATTTTCCTTCGCAACCTTTTCAACATGTTGCTTCATGCCCTGGTGCATGATGGCATTGGGGTCATAAAAGCGAACCAAAAAGCCTCCATCCAAGCGTCCACTGACTTCATCACCATCAAAGGAATCTTGACATGGTGAGCAGTCAACCGCCAAGAAAATATCAGGATTCACGAGTGCTGTAGCGGTTTGTGCGCCGCGCAAACCAACTTCTTCTTGTACGGTGGCGCCTGAGTAAAGACTGCATGGAAGGGATTCGTTTTTCAAAGTTTCAAGCATGTCAAGACTCATTGCTGCGCCAAAACGGTTGTCCCATGCTTTGGAAATATGTTTCTTGCCATCCTTGGTGGTAATAAAGTTATTTCTAGGGATAATTTGCTGGCCAATTTTTACACCGAGTTCTTCTGCATGTTCTTTACTGTCAGCCCCGATGTCGATACGCAGTTCATCAAACTTGAGCGCTTCATCTTTTTTGCCCTTGGTCAGATGCGGTGGCTTCGAAGCCGTCACGCCAGGAATCTCTTCAAGGTCATCTGTATAAATGATCATGTGCTGAGATAAAAAAACATCCCCTTTCATCCCGCCAAGATTAATCATCTTAACAAGCCCTTCTTTTGTGATGCCGGTTACCATTCCACCGACTTCATCCATATGGCCGGCAAGCATCACGCGTGGCCCATCACTGTTTTCGTTAATGACACCGAACACACTGCCAAGCTTATCTTCCAGAATGGTATCGGTATGCTTTTTCATCTCGTTTTTCATGTAACGTTTCACGTGCTTTTCAAAACTTGGCGCACCCGGCATGTTTACCAGGTCCTGGTAGTACTTCTTCATTGGTTGGCCTCCTCAAAGCGAACTATGGTTTTATAGATTGGACCGTCATCCTTAAATTTCATTTCAAATTCTGTCATGATGTTTTCAGGATAATGGTCTGCGTGCAAATTTAATGTCAAATCATCGATCCGCATGCCAAAAGCATTAAACGACTGCAAAGAGTATTCAAAAAATTGTCGATTATCCGTTTTGAACTCAATGCGCCCACCAGGTTTTAACATCCGCTGATACTGATTAAGATAAAAATGATTGGTCAACCGTCTTTTCTCATGACGAACTTTTGGCCATGGATCGGAAAAATTCAAATAAATGGCATCTAAACTGTTTTTTGGAATCATTGCCTCGATTCGCTGCGCATCCATGCGCACTAAATGCAAATTATTCATAGGTGTACTCAGCTGCTTTTCCAAAGCACGTACAATCACACTGTCAAACTGCTCAACGGCCAGCACATTAATCTCAGGATTAGCGCGCGCCATTGTATGAGCGAAACGGCCTTTTCCGCATCCAATTTCCAGATGCAGAGGTTGTTTGCGAGTGAATTTCTCTGCAAGATTAACCGTTTCGTTAAAGTCGATGTCAGTGATGTGTTCAGGGTTTTCAAGGATTTTGTCCCGGGCCCCTTCCACATTTCTTAGTCTCATGATATCACCTTGTTCATTATAACATTGTCGTTTAACCGTTTGAAATCAAACCGCTAGATTTTTACGTCTTTACGCGTAAGTGCATAAATGGCTTCCATGTAAATGGCAGTGCCTTCAATTAAGTCTTCTAAGAAAATGTGTTCATCCACTTGGTGAGCCACATCTTTTCTTCCGGGCATAACCATGCCAAACGCAACACCTTTATCAAGTGCACGGGCGTAAGTGCCACCCCCAATGGTAAAAGGACCGTTTTCCTCATCAGATGTAATCTTTCGGTACGAACGCATTAAGTATTCAATCAGCGGGTCATTTTCATCTACATAGTGCAGCGCCTTATTTTCACCAAACTCATAACGCAAGTGATGTTTCTTAGCCGCATTAGAAACTTTAAGGGCTGTACTTTTCAAATTGAATGCTTGTGGATAGCGGATATTCATGCCGATTTTGGACCCATTGTGATCATAATAAAAAATACCCGGGTTCAGCGTCAGACTATGCATGACTGGATCTTTCATTTCAATGCCAAGTTTTTCACCGTATGGATCAAACGATAAATATTCATTGATGAAGTTGATGTAAGTGTTATCCACATGTTTTTGCAAAAACTTAGCCATAATGAATGCAGCGTTGACACCAAGGTTTGGCGTCATCGCATGCGCATTCTTACCATACACAATCAATGTGCCGTCTTTAATTTCACCTTTATAATCGTTGTGTTTTAAAAATTTCTTAAAGTCATCACTGACATCTTTATTCAGTTTAGCTTGGGCGGTATCAGGGACCACATTGTAGCGCTCACCCGCTTCAAAATATAAGAGATCATCCGCTTGATAATCCCCCAGGAGGTCAAAGACATAAATACCTTTTTCACCATGAATGACTGGAAATACTGCATCGGGTGAAAAGCCAAACGTCGGTATTTCTTCTGTTTCAAAATAACGTTCAATCCCGCGCCATTTTGTCTCTTCATCGGTGCCCATGATCAGCCTTACACGCTTATGAAGCGGAACATTGAGTTCCTTTAAAAATTTAAGCGCGAAGTAAGCCGCAATGGTCGGTCCTTTATCGTCCATGCTGCCACGTGCATACAGCTTGCCATCACGAATGGTCGGTTCAAACGGTGGGGTGGTCCATCCTTTTGGTTGTGCAGGCACAACATCCAGATGTGTAAGAATGCCGAGCAAATCATCCCCTTCACCATATTCTATGTGCCCTGCATAACGATCAATGTCCTTAATGACAAATCCATCTTTCTTTGCAAGTTCAAGCATATATTCAAGCGCCTGGTCGATAGACTTACCAAAAGGCATGTCGCTTTTGGGATCAAACTCGGTTAGTACCGATGGAATGCTAAGCAGTTTTTTTAGCGATTCAATCATCGGTTTTTCATTTTCTTTAACGTATGATAAGAAGTCCATACAATCACCTTCATTTCTATTGGGTTAACGGTAAAATAGTACCATGAAAGAACGCTTTTGACAATCAAGCGTCACCCTTTTTAACATATATAATAATGATTGACATATGAATGTTCTTTCATATAAAATAAGTGTACAGGTGGTGAGACCATGATAAAAAAAGTCATCATGAAAAATTTGATATGTACGGGTTGTGCCGCCAAGATTGAAAAGTCACTTACCCGTTTGTCATATATACACACCGCATCATTCAATTTCCCAAACCAAACCATGGTATTGGATGTTGATGAAGACGCTTATGATGAAACGCATTCACTAAAAGAAATCAAATCCATCGTCGATTCAATAGAAACCGGTGTGATTACCATGCCGTATGAACAACGTCACGAACAAACACCCATTTCCTTTCTCAAAACCTATAAATTTGTTATTCTCGGAATCCTTATTTTTATTGGAGGATATGGGCTCGATTACTTTGATTTACTTACTCCCAGACTCAATGTGCTTTATTGGGCCGGATATGCTTTGATTGCCCACAAGATCATATACAATACCTACAAAGGGCTTAAACGCAAAGAAATGTTCAATGAAAACATGTTGATGTTTGTGGCAACATTCGCGGCAATGCTGATAGAAAAACCTTTTGAAGCTGCCTTGGTTATCCTTTTTTATTCCATCGGCGAACACCTTCAACATAAAGCGGTGGAACAGTCCAAAAAAGAAGTTTCATCCTTGATGGACCTGCACGTAGATTTTGCGCATGTCATCGAAAACGGTGAAACAATAACCAAAGACCCAATGTCCATTAAACGTGGAGACCGGATTTTGGTGAAAAACGGAGAAAAAATTCCTGTTGATGGCGTTATTGTTAAAGGCACAACGTCCCTTAACACCTCTTCACTCACTGGAGAAAGCGCACTTAAAAACGTTGATGAAGGTGCCTACATTTTAAGTGGTAACATCAATGTGGGCAACGTCATTGAAATAAAAGCTCATAAAGAATATAAAGAATCAACCATTTCCCGCATCATTGACTTGATTGAAAATGCGACCAATAAAAAGGCCAAAACAGAGCAGTTCATTACCCGTTTCGCAAAATATTACACCCCTGCTGTCACTTTTTTAGCCTTAGTCATGGTAACTGTGCCAACTATATTTAATCCCCATTTATTTGACGAATATGTCTTCAGGGCCGCAACATTCCTTGTCATAAGCTGTCCGTGTGCCCTTGTACTTTCCATTCCGCTTTCATACTTTGCAGGCATTGGCGTAAGCGCCAAACACGGCATCTTGTACAAGGGTTCTAATTTCCTTGATTCCATGTGTGATGTCGATACCATCGGTATCGACAAGACTGGAACACTTACGCACGGTAACTTTGAAGTCGCTGGTTACACAAACCTGACAACCTTGAAAATTGCCGCATCGATAGAGAATTATTCCAACCACCCCATTGCCAAAAGTATTGTGCTTGCTTTTCCAGGAACCCTTGAAAATTTTGAAGAAATTGAAGAAATACCCGGAAAGGGCATGAAAGCGACCAATAATGATACCGTATATTTGGTGGGTTCGCGTGAACTGCTTGTTGAAAACAATATTAAAAACGTTGATAAAAAAGATACCGCAGGCACTAATGTTTTTGTATCAAAAAATGGCACCTATGTCGGCCGTGTAGTCGTTAAAGACGCCATTCGCATGCAAGCCAAACAAACGATTACTCAACTCAAAAAACGAGCGTCAATTACCATGCTTACGGGTGACAACGCCGACACAGCCAGTGAGGTTGCGTTTGAAGTTGGCAACATTGGCTATAAGCACAGCTTATTGCCAGAAGACAAAATCAATGAATTCGAAAAACTCAAAAACGGCAAAAAAAGCATGTATGTCGGCGATGGCATCAACGATGCACCCCTCCTAAAAGCCGCCGATATTGGTGTGGCAATGGGACAAGGTAGCGAACTGGCGATTGATGTTGCGGATGTGATCATCATGGATGACGATTTAAGTATGCTTGAAAAAGCGTTTGACCTTGCCGCAAAGACAAAACGTATTGTCATACAAAACATCGTCATTTCACTTAGTGTCAAGTTTTTATTCCTCGGACTCGCAACCGTTGGGCGCACAACCATGCTCATGGCCATATTTGCGGATGTTGGCATTACATTAATTGCTGTGCTCAATTCCTTGCGCCTCATTTACAGGAAAGGTGGAAAATCCCGTGAAGTCAAACACGCCCATTGAGGACATTCAACAACTATTTAAAATATTTTCGGACAAAACACGTCTAAAAATCATCGATGCGCTTATGGATGGGCCGCTTTGTGTTCAGTCGCTGGTGAAACAATTAAACCTCAATCAATCCGCAATCTCACATCAGCTCAAGTTATTAAGAGAACAAAACGTGGTGACCTTTGAACGCATTGGGAAACGAATCTACTATTCACTTAAAGATGCACACGTGATCAAAATATATAAAATGGCCCGCGACCATATCAACGAATGCGACTAAAAAAAGCCAAGGATGAACGGTTATCCTTGGCTTTTTGTTTATGGTTGTAAGAACGCACGCACCGGCAATGCTTCTACGTTATCGATTTTCATCGGGAAACACATGAGCGTATACTTCCCTTCACTCACTTTATCAAGTACCGCACCTTCTAAAATGATAATGCCTTTTTCAAGCAAGGCATCGTGAGTCGGATGGTTCGGTTGATTGCGTTCTATGCCAAGCGCATCGATGCCGACACCCCGAATGCCTTTGTCAGCTAAGTAGCTGGCCGCATCATGGGCAAGATAGACAAAGTCTGTCGCTTGATTGTGTCTTACTGTGTTACTGGTTTTAAATATTATAAAATCATCCGCTTCAATGTTTAAATCCGCTATATCCTTGAGAGTTATTTTTTCTTCAAGATGCGATAGATCAAATACTGTGGCGTCCCCAATGTAATCCATGATGTCATGATTGGTTGATGAGGCGCCCTCTTTTAGGGTATGTAAGGGGAAGTCAATATGGGTGCCCGTATGCAAATTAAAGGTTAGCTTAGTTTCGTAAACCCCGTTTTCCTCAAATGTCGCAGCTACTTCAAAATGCGGTTTTTTGGCATCACGTTGCTTATAGACTTGCATATCCGGTGTAATAGGCATCGTAATATCAATCATTGAGAGTACCTCCTTGATTCATAGTGGAGAGTTTGATTTTGAGGTCGCTTTCGTCTTTATAAATGATTGGTGAGTCTTGATTCATATTGCGTACCATTTCTGTGAATTTCCATGTTGTTTCAATTTCATCCCACCGAGCAAATAACATGGGATTTTTGTTTAAAATTTCAAGCAACAGTTTCTCATACGCTTCAGGAACATTTCCAAATGCATCCTTACCGTGAACATATTCCATGGTTGAAGGGATAATATCGCTATCGAGACCGCTTTCCTTAACATTCATTCGAAAACTCATGCCTTCTTCTGGCGCGACTTTAAT
>PUMO01000061.1 GCA_003551405.1 Mollicutes bacterium
CGGAGCACCATGCCCGCACCGCCTCCATAAGGCGTATCATCCACACTTTGATGTTTATCGTGTGAATGGTCTCTGAAATTATGGACATGAATATCGACCATGTCATGATTTCGTGCGCGACCAATAATGGATTCTTGAATGGTCGGTTCAATCATTCCAGGAAACAGTGTCAAGACATCTATTCTCACAATAATCCCTCAATTTCTTTAATTGTTATACGGGCATTTTCAAGGTCGACCGATTCAACAAATACTTTCATGAAAGGAACAAGTGCATCCTTTTGCCCTTTGCGTTCAATGCGGAGCACCGCCCCCTGGGGCATGGTTTCAACGCGTTTGACGGTACCAATGAAGGTTTGATTCTCATACACAGACAAATTGGTTAAATCGTCATAGTAATAAGCATCCGCTTCAAGGGTTTGACGCTGATCGTCAGAGACATAAAGCGTATGGTTTCTAAACGGTTCAACCGCGTTGATATCATTGAATTCCTTAAACTTGATGACATCCACATTCGTTTGTTCAAAATGGTTTTCAACCGTTAAAGAAAGCATGGTCTTTTTTGTTTCGAGATAAAGCGAAGCGCCCTTAAAAAAACGTTGGGCCTTAAAATCTGTTTGTGGTTTAATTCTCAGAGCTCCACGGACACCGTGGGGCTTAGTAATGATTGCTACTGGAATATATTTCAATTCAATCACCTACTTAAGCACAGACATTTCAGGGTCAAAAAAGCCCCCTGAATGTAAACACGCAGGAGACTTGATGGCTTAATTTAAAATGAATCAATGTCGATGGTTATTTTTTTATGTTCGCGTGAAGCACTGGCGTAAGCAATGGTGCGCAAAGCATTTGCAATGCGGCCGTTTTTACCGATCACGCGGCCCAAATCATCAGGATTCACGAGCACTTGGACGGTGATGACTTTTTCATCCTCCGCAATCTTGCGAACCTCAATGTCATTTGGGTTGACCACAAGGGGTTTGACAAGATCGTGAATGAGCTTTTCATAATTAACTGCCATGATGAAATCCCCTTATTGAGACGTTTTATCAGAACGGTATTTCGCAATCAGACCTTTTTTACTTAAGATATTCTTAACAGTATCTGTTGGTTGTGCACCATAACGTAGCCATTCAAGGGCACGCGCTTCATCTAGGGTGACAAGTGAGGGCGTTTGTTTTGGATCATATGTGCCCAAAACTTCCAAATAACGGCCATCACGGCGGTGTGACGCTTCTGCAACAACAACACGATAAAAAGGGTTTTTCTTAGACCCGAAACGTTGTAGACGTAGTTTAACTGCCATGTGTATTCCTCCTTTTCATTCTTGGTAAAGTTTATCAAAGGAGGGTCGGGTTGTCAAGGTTTTTTACTTAACATTTTTATTCCCTTGATTCAGGGCTTTCTTCATCAATTTCACTGAGAATTTCCTGTGTAGTTTTATCATGTTCTTTTTGCGTTTTTGTTTCAAGTGTGCCACTGAGCGCATCCTCAAAATCGAGCTTTGAATATTCAACACGCTTAACATCCCGCAGTTCACCTAATGAACGCACGATATTCTCTGCTTTCTCTTTATTGATATAGACAATCGCATATTTTCGTTTTTTATGATAATATGTGATGTTTCCCATTTTCTTGACGCGTTTTAGAACTTTCGGGGTCTTAAAGTAAACAATAATCTGTATGCGTTCTTGCATGGTTATCCTCCTAAGTAAAAGGCCAAATCCTTATCAACCTTGATCGTAGATGAGACACTTTGTGCCAGTTGTTCGCTAATATGTTCCAGTAATTGATTGAGTGCGCGTTCATTTGCCTTATATTTTTTCACCAAAGGATGCGAAAACAAATCGCGTGATGCTCTTTGAAACGTATTTTTATAACGTTCAAAATCCGGATGATGTTTTCCGTATTGCTTGGCATTATTATATGCTTGTTCAGCCTTTTTAAAATGTTCAGAGAGTGCTCGGACCTCTCTGGAAGCATCTATGGCCGCTTTGGCATCTTTCATATCAACATATGTTTGGTGTGATTTAATTTCATCAATCAAATCATACACTTTATTGATTACATCATTATCCAATTTAATCACCAATCATATTATAACATGAAGCGCTTGTATATTGATAGTCGGATAATCAAGCAAAACCGTTTGACAAGCAAACGGCTTCTTTCTATAATTAGATTGGTTAGGAGAGAACGCCATGAAAAAACCACTGTATGCAGCCCTTTTCTTACTAGGGCTTTTCCTTTTTATATCCCCTGTTTTACAGGCCGATGAAGCGGTTGAAACAACGGTTGATGATTATGACATCATCTATTTTTACGAACCCCTTTGCAGTGATTGTCAGACAGTGGAACAAAGCGGGGTTCTTGAGCAGCTTGAAACGGAAGGTTATGATTTATTACAAGTAAATGTTGATGAAAGTGACATGGAAGCCGTCACACTGTTCACAAGTTTTTTAACTACTTATGATACAGACGAATCATACCCAATTGTGTTTGCAGGAGAGGACGTTTACGCCGGAGCAAACACCATTATTCAGGCTGTGGAAAACGGTGAAATCCAAGCGAGTTCCCATGCGGATTTTTTAGAAATTCAAGAACCATTGACACTTGAAGGGTGGTCAGGCTTTTTCACCGTTTTGGTCGCTGGATTGCTTGATGGCATCAACCCTTGTGCAATTGGTATGCTTTTGATGTTTGTTTCCATGATTGGCTTTTTAAAGTCCAAGCGGTTGATGGTCCTTGTTTCTACCGCCTATATTAGCGGGGTGCTTTTAACCTATTTCGCTGTAGGTTT
This sequence comes from Mollicutes bacterium, assembly GCA_003551405.1. Classification (GTDB taxonomy): domain Bacteria; phylum Bacillota_I; class Bacilli_A; order Izemoplasmatales; family Izemoplasmataceae; genus B1SED10-225. Next base: position 2,800 of record PUMO01000061.1, read on the forward strand.
TGGTATTTTGCAATTTTTAGGCAGCGCATTCATGCAAAGTGTGCTCGTAGACATTGGTCACATTCTTTATATCATCTTTGGTGTGTTGGCATTTTTACTTTTTCTTATTACATTTTATGACTTCATCGTCACAAAACGTTCACAATATGCCAAAGTGAAGAACCAACTCCCCAGTAAAATCAGACAATTCAATCAACGCGTGATGAAACGTATGACTGCAGTTTTACAGGATGAAAACCCATCCCTTAAACGAAAAATCAACATTTTTTTAATTCCATTCTTCATCGGCATTGTCATTGGTGTTACGGAAGCGGCGTGTACAGGACAAATTTACTTTTTTGTCCTTGTTGGATTAAACACGGTGAATCCAACCCTCGGCATCATTTATCTGATAATCTTTAACCTACTCTTTGCATTGCCGCTGTTCGTGATTGCCTTTACAGCCATCCGCATTAAAAACGTCACAGCCATCGCAAACTTTGTCAATGCTCGTTTACCACTGATAAAAATACTAACAGCACTCTTCTTCCTCGGCATGGCCATTTTCTTCTTCGTTTACGCGCTATTATAATAATCCCAGGAGGGATTCCATGAGAAAAAAGAAAACCAGTCCCACGATCCTTGTAACAAAAGACAATGACACCATTTATAAAGGGAAAATTGAAAACTTACCATTCAAAGACCACGCCATAAAACAAAAAAGCATGGAACTTTTCGGCGATGATGCGCCGTGCATCATTCATCAGTCCGTCATATTCAAACACTTTGCACAAGACATTATTTCAACCTTTGAAACGCATAATGAAACGGTTCTGCCTTTAAAAGCTTTTGAGGCGCTTGACATATTGGATTACGACGATGACACACTTCGCTTCATCTTGAACGGAGGGAAATGATGATTTATCTTGATAATGCCGCAAGCACAAAACCCACGCAAAAAACCATGGAAATCATGAAAGAAACAATGGAGCGCTTTCCTGCAAACCCCTCTTCAACACATACCATGGGCATCCAGGCAAAAAAAGCACTCAATCAATCAAAACAGGCCATTGCGTCTATGCTTGGTGCAGAGCGGAAAAATCTAATCATCACTTCATCCGCCACTGAAGCTACCAATCAAGCACTTTTTGGGATGTTTAAACGCTATCCCAATAAAACAATGATTACATCAACCGTTGAACATGCAGCAACGAAAAACACCCTTAAGGCCATTGAATCAATGGGGGGCCACGTCATTTGGATTCCTGTTGACAATGATGGTCTGATTTTGATCAGTGAACTCAAAAAGGCACTGGAAACATATGATGTTTCCCTAGTAAGCTTGATTTATGCCCATAATGAAATCGGCACCATACAGGAAGTCAACACGATTATACCCTTGGTGCATGCGTATGGGGCTTATGTCCACTTGGACATGGTCCAGTCCATTGCCCATATGGATATTGATTTTACAAAATTAAATGCTGACATGGCAAGCGTATCCGCCCACAAATTCCACGGTCCACGTGGCATCGGCATGCTTTATAACAAAGTAGACGATTTACCACCCCTCATTCACGGTGGCGGGCATGAAAATGGTAAGCGCGCCGGCACAGAAGATTTGGCATCAATCAAAGGCATGGAGAATGCTTTGCATGAAAAAAGACTGGAGCATGAAAAACGTGAAGCATCAATCAAACACACCGCACGCATACTCTTAGACACCCTTAAAGCAAAATCAGTGGACTTTATATTAAATGGTCCTCCGCTTGGAACTAACCGTTTAAACAATGTGCTTAACCTTTCGTTTAAAGACATCGACAGCCAAACCTTAGCGTTTGAACTTTCAAGCGAAGGGATACTGGTCTCAACCGGCAGTGCCTGTTCAAGTGGTGAAATAATAGCTTCACCAACCCTTCATGCCCTTGGCGTTGATCACGATTACATTGAAGGTTCAATCCGTATTTCACACAATCATGAAACCACCGCACAGACCATGCAACATGTTGGCAATGTGATCGCGAACATGATCGGCGAACAATAAAAAACTGGATCCTAGCCCATTCATAATATGGGCTAGAATCCAGTTTTATTATTCAATCAATTTCTTAATGGCTGCTTCATCCAGTGGTTTGACTTCACCAGGAGCTAATGTTTCATCCAGCGGTAAGTTATTGATGCGAATGCGTTTTAAATACACGACATTGGCATCAAGCATATGCATCATTCGTTTAACCTGGTGAAATTTACCTTCTTTAATGCCAATCACAAGCTGTTTGCCTTCATGATATTCAACAATGGCAGGCTGACATTCATAGGGGATGTTGTTCCCATCAAGCAACGTCATGGGCTGTTCTAGCCTTGAGACATCTTTCAGTTCTTTGTCCGCAATCACTTCGTAATATTTATAGATGGCTTTTTTGGGTGAAATGATATCATGCAATAACTTACCATCCGTTGTCAAAATCAGTAGTCCTTCTGTGTCTTTATCCAGTCGCCCTGCAATATGTAGATCATGACGCTGATAAACAGGCTCAAGATCATCCATCACCGTTAAATCCCGATCATCCATGCGTGCAGAGACGACACCCCGGCGTTTGTTCATCATTAACGTTAGCGACTCATAATAAATGACCCGTTCGCCACCTATTTCAATGATGTCATTGTCTGGGTCCACATGCTGGCTTGCATCCTTGATGATGGTATTGTTCACACTGATCAAGCCATCACGTGCTAACTTTTTGACATGTTTCCTTGAAGCATATTGTAAATTGGCCAATAATTTGTCTAATCGCATCGTATCCCACCTTGGATAAAAAAGAGGCCATGGCTGGCCCCTTTTATTCTTTTAATGACTGCATAAGTTTATATACGGAGACGCCACTTGTTTTTTCAAATGCCTTATCAATTGCTTTTTCTTCGGACTTATTGTTTAAAATTGACTGAAACGTTTGATAATCTTCAAGTAGCTTTTTGTCCTTTTTTTGATGGTTGCCAACCAATTCTACACGATGAAGAAAATCGACCAAAAAGGCAATTTCTTCGTTGGTGTAGGCTTCGTAATCTATTGGGAAGCGCATATTAATCACCAAAGCTGATGCCAATGGATTTAGCTGCTGAAACGATTTGACCGTTTGGATCAACATTTTTTGCGCCACCGGCACTTGTTTCACCGGTCTTTCCAGTACCAACGACTTCTTCTAAATCTACTAGGTTAATCGCACGCCCTTTGTAGCGAACCATTTTACCAGCACCACCTTGCATTAACGCATCCATGGCCCCAACGCCAAAACGCTGTGCCAATACGCGGTCGAAGGTGCTTGTGGTTCCACCACGCTGCAAGTAAGAAAGATTGGTATAACGGACTTCCTGGTTTGGTAAAAGCTTTTGGAGTTTCTCTTTTACGTGTTCACCAACGCCACCTAGACGCATTTGATCGGCGGAATCTTCAATCATTTCGCGAACATGCACGTCACCGTCTTTTTCTTTGGCGCCCTCACTTACGACCACAACAGAGAACTCGCTACCATATTCATGGCGCTCTTTAACCTTGTCAACCACTTTATTTAGATCATAAGGTATTTCAGGAATCAAAATCGCGTCGGCACTTCCTGCAAATCCCCCTTCAAGTGCGAGCCATCCAGTGTGGCGGCCCATCACTTCGACCACAATCGTACGGTCATGTGAAAAGGCAGTGGTATGCAGTTTGTCGAGCGCATCGGTAATGTTCGTTAGAGCAGTGTTAAACCCAAACGTCACATCGGTAGCAGGAAGGTCGTTGTCAATGGTTTTGGGGACACCACCCACAGGAATGCCTTTACGGTAAAAGTCACGCGCTGAAGTCAGGGTGCCATCGCCACCGATTACAATTAAGGCGTCAACTCCTTCTTGTTTCATGTTTTCAATCGCTTTGTCACTGACGTCTTCATTGCTTAGCGAGCCATCTTCATGTTCTACACGGTAATTAAACAGGTTATCTTTATTTGAAGATTTGAGAATGGTTCCACCTTCGTGGGTTATGCCAGAAACTTTATCCATGGTTAAATTGATGAAATGATTATGATATAAACCATTATAGCCGCGTAAATAGCCGACCACTTCCACACCATATTTGGTAATGGCCGTTTTCGTTGCGCTTGCAATGA
>PUMO01000136.1 GCA_003551405.1 Mollicutes bacterium
CCATTGTGGTTGATGGTGGTATCAATGATGAGACCGCCAAGCAGTGTTTGAACGCTGGTGTGGATGTATTGGTTGCTGGGTCCTATATTTTTAAAGCCAAGGACCGTGAAAAGGCCATTGCGAGTTTGCGTCCATGATAGTGAAAATTTTTGCGTCCCCAACCAATTACACACTCGATACCCTTTATAAAAAAGACGCCAACGAATTTTTGATTGGCGTTGAAAAAGGTGCGGTTTATGCACTTGAAAATGGGCTGAATCTCTCGTTGGCTGTGGGCGATTTTGACAGTGTCAGCGATGAAGAAAAAACCTACATTGAAACCCATGCTGAGCGTACCATAGGACATCCGGTCAAAAAAGATAAGACAGATTCTGATTTGGCCATCACCATGGCCCTTGAGATGGACCCGGCTTTAATTATCGTCTATGGTGGAATAGGCAACCGTCTTGACCATACTTATGGTAATATCCTTTTCTTAAAACGCGGCAACATTATTTTCATGAATGATCATGCGAAAATGTTCATGGTTGAGCCTGGAACTTATGGCATTGTACATGACCATGATTATATATCGTTTTTTGCGGTTGAACCGGTTAAGAACTTGACGCTCAAAGGGTTTGCGTTTCCCCTTGAAGACTATAATCTTAATGTGAACGATCCGCTTTGTATATCCAACCAGGGGTCTGGCATTGTCAGTTTCACCGCGGGAAAACTATTGGTCATTCAAGCCTCTGATTAAAAAAACACCGTCAAAATTGACGGTGTTTAAAAAAGAGAGAGGGGTTTTTTAAGATATCTACATAAGAAAAGCCGATGATTCTCGGCTTTTTGTTTGTTAAGCGCGTTTCAACGTATTTTTCTTGAGTGCGCGGGCAGAAACATAAACGGTTTTCTTTTCACCGTTTTCATCGATAATGCGAACCTTTTGAAGGTTGGCTTTCCACTTTCTGCGTGTGCTGTTCATAGCGAATGAACGGTTATTGCCAAAATGATTCTTTTTACCGGTAATGTAACATTGTTTAGCCATAATCACGAGCCCTCCGTCTCACGTTGATTTCGAAACCTATAGAATTATAACACATGAGAAGCAAATTTCAAGCCTTTTCGAATAAAAAGTTACTGAAATTGTCAGAAAAGGGAATATGTTGCATTTGCATAGGGCGTGTGATAAAATGAAAAGGCCTTAAAAAATTAAGATATTCAAAGATTATGTTACCCTTTACAGATTGATTTTTAAAGCTTTTCACGTACAATAATCACTAACAACATTACCCACCGTATGCACTATAACATTTACAATATAATATTCCTACCACGTCGCATCCAAAATTGACTATAAATGGAGGAAAACTATGGATCCTATGGAAATCGATGGCAACTTAATGAAGTTAATCATAACCAACGGTAGTATTAAACTAAAAAACAACCACCAATACATAAACGACTTAAATGTGTTTCCTGTTCCCGATGGGGATACAGGAAGTAACATGCAATCAACAATGATGAGCGGTGTCAAAGCAATTGAGGCCCTGGAAAATGAACCGGTTGAAAAAGTGGGCAAAGCATTGTCTCGTGGGCTCTTAATGGGCGCACGCGGGAATTCAGGCGTTATTTTATCTCAGCTTTTCAGCGGATTTGCGAAGGCATTCCAATCATTGACAAAAGCGAACGCCGCACAATTTGTACAAGGGTTGAAACAAGGTGTCAAGCAAGCATATGGCGCTGTTATCAACCCCGTAGAAGGCACCATTCTCACTGTTGCGCGCGAAGCAGCCGATGAAGCGGAAAAACACGCAACAGAAGACGCCGATGTTCTTAAGGTGCTCAAGATTTATCTTGAAAAAGCACAAGTTTCACTGGATGAGACGCCTGAACATTTGCCGGTATTAAAGGAAAGTGGTGTGGTCGATAGTGGTGGTGCAGGACTGATTATCATCATTGAAGGCATGATCAATGCCCTTGAAGGTGAAATTTTCCAAGAAGAACGCTCTGACAGACGGGCCATTGAAAAGGCTGAAAAGAAAGAAGCCAAAGAAGAAAGTGAAATTGAAGAGTATGGATACTGTACAGAGTTCATTATCCAGCTTGACCAATCGAAAAAATTCAATAAAGATAAATTCGTCAAACAGTTAGGCAGACTGGGTGATTCTATTGTCGTGGTTGCGGATGATGAAATCTGTAAAGTCCACGTCCATACAAAGCGTCCGGGTGATGCGCTTAACATGGGCCAAAATTACGGTGAATTTGCCAATCTTAAAATAGAAAACATGACCATGCAACATACTGAAACCTTGTTGCACAGTGCCTCGTCTGATGAAAGTGACCAAGAGGCCCATGCGTGTGGCCATGAGCACTTCGATTATGACATTGCAGAAAATGAAGACGGCCCCCGCAAGAAATTCGGATTAATCACGGTTGTCAACGGTGATGGTCTTAAAGAGACCTTCCGCGAAATGGGTGTCAACTATGTTATTGATGGTGGACAGACGATGAATCCATCCACCCAGGACTTCATTGACGCGGTTGAACGGGTGAATGCAGATAATATTATTATCATTCCGAACAATAAAAACGTCATGCTCAGTGCAGAGCATGCGCAAAAAGAAATTGAAGAGAAAAATGTGATCGTCTTGCCCGCCAAAACGGTACCGCAAGGGTACGCTTCTTTAACCATGTTTGATGCCAACCAGGAAGTTGAAGCCGCGGTTGAAGAGATGCAGTCATTGATCGACCATGTTAAGACAGGTGAAATCACCTATGCAGTCCGTGATACTAAAATTAACGGCATGGAAATCAAAAAAGATGATTACCTTGGCATTATTGAGGGGGACATCAAAACGTCCAAGTCCACGCGTATTGATACTGCGCAGGCGCTAGTGGACGATTTGATTGACGAAGAAAGTGAAATTATCACCATCATGGTTGGTGAAGGTGTAGATAAACAAGAAGTGGAAAATCTTCGCCAATATGTTGAAGAAAACCATAAAGATGTTGAAGTGGAAGTCATCAACGGCGAACAATCCATCTACGCTTACTTATTTGCAGTTGAATAATCAATGCGGCTGAAGCTTTCGAAGCTTTGGCCGCTTTTTATGAATGGGGGAGGCTGATGAAACTAACCGATATCAAAGGGGTGGGCGCTAAGCGCGCGGATGCGTTAGAGGCAAATGGCATTACCACATGGGAAGACGTTATTTTAACATTGCCCAAACGCTATATTGAACACACTTTACATTCCCTTGACCATGTTCCCAAAGAACATGTTACGTTACAAGGCACAATCATCACCCCGGTTAAACTTCATTTTATTCGCTCAAATTTGAGCCGGCTTACTTTCAAAGTTGATGTTGAGGGAACAACCATCACCGTCAGTGTTTTTAACCAGCGTTATTTGAAACGTGCACTTAATGAAGGCACAGAAGTCGTTGTTCATGGCAATGTGGATGCAAACTATAACATGACGGCCCAGAAAGTCTATTTAAAAGCGAATTTCAAAGAAGGTATCTATCCGGTGTACGGGTTTAAAAACATTCCGGATAAAACATTCTCATCCATCGTCTTTAATGTGTTTGAACAAACACAAGTGACATTCAGTGAATGGTTGCCTGAGACTCTGATTCTTAAGCGTGAACTTCTTTCACGTCATGATGCGCTTTACCTTGCGCACAAGCCTCCATCTAAAGATGTTCTCAACCAAATTTTGAAACGTTTTAAGTATGAGGAGTTGCTTATTCACCAACTTAAGATGATCCACTTGCAACAGAGTGCTTCAAAGGGTGGAAAGGCAAAACCCATTACTTCAAAAGACTGTGAATATGTCTTAGGGCAGATTCCCTTTCAACTGACCAATGCTCAATTGAATGGCTTCAAAACCATTTTCTCTGACTTAAGTGAAAACAAACGCATGACACGTATCCTACAAGGCGATACGGGGTCAGGAAAAACGGTTGTGGCTTTGCTTGCGGCCTGGTTGGTTGTATTAAAGGGCGCTCAGGTGGCCTTGATGGCACCCACAGAAATTCTTGCCAAGCAACATTTTCATACATTTTCACAGTTGCTTGATGAATCAATAAAATTGGCCTTGATCACCAAACAAACCAAACGAGATGAAACGGTACTTCAATCGATTAAAGATGGCAGTGCGTCCATTGTGATTGGAACGCATAGTTTGTTTTCTGATGATATAATTTATAATCAACTTGATTTGGTGATCACCGATGAACAGCATCGTTTCGGTGTGAATCAACGTAAGAAGCTTCATGAAAAAAATTCAAGGGCCGATGTTCTTTATTTAAGTGCGACACCGATTCCAAGAACACTCGCGCAAAGTCTTTATGGTGGCATGGACGTGAGCATCATTGATGAAAAACCCAATCAACAGTCCAAGGTAATTACCCGGTTGGTTCCGATGGCTCAGGAGCATTTGCTTAACAAATTTATTGAAGGCGCCACCCGTGCCAAACAACAAGTATTTGTTGTCTCACCGGTCATTGAAACATCCGCAACTATGCCACAAAGTGTCAAACGGTTGAAACAAGCGTATCAGGCCGCATATCCAAGTTTACGCACAGCGGTGCTTCACGGCAAAATGGACAGCGAAACGCAAGAACAAATCATGGCTGATTTTCAGGCGAAACGCTACGACGTTTTGGTTGCGACGACGATTGTCGAAGTGGGTGTGGATTTTCCGGATGCGACCGTAATGATTGTTTACCATGCAGAACGCATGGGGCTGGCCCAACTGCACCAACTAAGAGGCCGTGTGGGCAGGCGAGAGAAAAACGGAGTCTGTTTGCTTGTCTATGACGACCCTGAGGCTAAATCCAGACTTAAGATTTTGGAAGATACACATGATGGGTTTGAAATTGCCCGGGCAGATTTAAATCAACGGGGCCACGGTGATTTATTTGGGACCCTGCAAAGTGGGTATCTCAATTTTCATTATGTTGATTTACAAAGCGATATTGATCTGATCAAGCAATCCGCTTCAGACGCAAAAATGGTTGCGGATACTGTGTTTGACACGGATAATTATAATCGTTTGAAACAATATGTGTTTATGACTTTTGAGGGGCAATTCGATGAACACAGTTAGTGCGCGCAAGAATGAAAATATGCTATAATTAATTCAGTTTGAATATGTAAGGATGTGTTATGATGATAAAAATTGCAGTGGATGCCATGGGTGGCGATCACGCACCCAAAGAACAAGTGCTTGGTGCTTTGAAAGCGGTTAAAGCCATCGAGGACATAGAAATTACCCTTTTTGGTGATGCGGCACAAATATCCGAACATTTGACCCCGCATGACCGCATTCATGTCACGCAAAGTGAAGGCACCATCGATATGGGAGAAAAAGATCCAATCCGTGCCATTCGTTCTAACCGCAAGAGTTCCATGGCGATGGCTCTTAGTAGTGTGCGAAGCGAGGAAAATGATGCGGTTGTTTCTTCAGGTGCAACCCAAGCGCTCATTGCAGGGGCGCATATTTTGGTTGGCCGTATGAAACAAATGAAACGCACCGCAATTGCGCCTGTGATGCCTACAGCGCAGGGCAAGGAGTTTATTTTGCTTGATTCAGGTGCCAACCTTGAAATCAAACCGGAATTCATGGTACAACAAGCGCATTTTGCGAGTGTATATGCCAAGGAAATTCTAGGCATTGATCAGCCTAAAGTAGGACTGATTAACATTGGAACAGAAGAAGGCAAAGGCCGTCCGCTGGACAATGAAGCGTATGAAATGTTTAAGAACAATGAACACATAAATTTTTATGGAAACGTTGAACCCAAGGCTGTGCTTGACCCGCCCGCTGAGATTTTAATTTCAGATGGTTTTACTGCAAACATTGTGATGAAAACCATAGAAGGAACTGCCAAAGGCATGGGGACTATGCTCAAACAGGAAATGTCCCAAGGCTTGATTGGAAAACTCGGCTTACTTCTAAGCGTTAAAAACTTAAAACGGTTTAAAAATAGAATGTCGCCTGAATCGATTGGCGGCGCGATGATTTATGGACTTAAAGGCGTCGTGATCAAAGCGCAGGGCTCTTCTCAGTCAGACGGCTTTAAACAAGCCATCATCCAAGCATCCAATGTTGTGCGTCAAAATGTCATTGACAAAGTTGGCACTGTACTGGACAAGGAGGAAGAAGCATGAAAAAACTTCAGGAGTTCTTTGGACTCAATTTCAAAAACCCTGCATTACTTGAAACGGCATTGACGCATTCTTCCTATGCCAATGAAAAACAAAAAGAAAGCAACGAACGTCTTGAGTTTGTCGGGGATGCGGTTTTGGATGTTATTATGGCGAAGTATCTATATGAAGAAGACAAGCATTATAATGAAGGCGATTTAACCAAACGGCGCGCGAAGTTTGTGTGTGAAGCCGCGCTCGTTCAATATGCCAAAGCCTGCAATCTTGGCGATTATTTGTTGCTGGGACATGGTGAAGAAAAAAGTGGTGGACGTCAACGGCATGCTTTGCTTGCAGACGCCTTCGAAGCCTTTGTCGGTGCGATTTTTCTCGACAAAGGGCTCGAAGAGGTCTACAAGGTCGTCGACAAGGTTGTCTTTCCTTTGCTTGATGATGAAGACGAAAAGAGTTTTATCGATTTCAAGAGTCATCTACAGGAACTGGTTCAATCCGATAAACGACAACTTGTATATAACGTGCACGACGAACGGGGTCCATCTCACAATAAAACCTTCATGGTCCGCGTTTACATGGATGAAATCCTAATGGGAGAAGGGGAAGGCCGCAG
>PUMO01000165.1 GCA_003551405.1 Mollicutes bacterium
CCGATCGCTTTTACGGTGCTTAACCAATTCACCGACTTGCTCATTGCCCTTTTGAGTGCCCTTTTCATCGCGGTTGGCACTTTAGTTTACCGCGTCATTACGGCACGTGGACCACAGTATGCTTTGCTTGGTGTGGGCGGTGTCCTGATTGCGTCCGCTGCGGCGTGGCTGCTCGGTGAAGCCCGTGGGTATTTCTTGCCCGGTATTATTTCCAATGGATTGATCGCAGTGTTACTGATTGTGTCGATTGTGATTAAAATGCCGGGCGCCATGGTGCTTTCACATTTAACACGCGGGTGGCCCATTGAATGGTTCAAGCGTACTGATGTTTATCCGGCATATAAAGATGTTACATTCGGGTGGACATTGCTATTTTTGTTGCGTTTGTCCGCTTTACTGATCGTTTATTTTGCGTTTGATACCACTGTACTTGCAGTTGTCAATACGGTGCTTGGTCTACCTGCCATTATTTTGGTTCTTGTTGGTACCTATATTTATGGCATCAAGCGTCTGCACCGCCTAGGGGGACCTGGCGTTGATGAATTCATCAATGAAACACCACCACCGTGGAAGGGGCAAACAAGAGGTTTTTAACAATGAAAACCTTTTTATTCTTTAAAACAAGTCACAAGACTTGAAACATTTGCAGTGTGGTGTTACTATTTCAATAACCTTACAAGGGAGGCCACGCCTATGGCATCCATCAATACTATTAAATATACACAAGCACACCATCATCATACCCGACACTAGGTTTGTCTTATAACGAATGGATATTCGAGACAAGCCTTTATTGCGTTGCATAATGTGCTTGTGTCGAACTCCCTCCTCATTTCTATGTATTGGGCCGGATAGACACAAACTATCCGGTCTTTTTTATAGCCAAATACTTTAGTCCGGTAAATTAAAAAGGAGATTGATTTTATGAAACCCGTCATTGAACTGAGTGATCAATTGAATTACCTGAAACGTAAACAGCGGTTGTTAAACCGTTATAGTGAGATAGTCTCTCATGAAGGCTATGTATTATATGAACCCGATGATTTTGAAACATATGAGCGGTTCATGCGCATCAATGAGCGTGTTGAACCTGCCTCAATGGTAAAAGTTACTGACAATCATGGTGATGTGCTTATTTTAAGACCCGATGTCACCACGCAGGTCATCGACCGCTTAATTCCGAAATGGGATGGTGGTGAGCCGTTGAAACTGTATTATGACACCACAGTATATAAACATACGGATGGTGGGATTGCAGGCAACCGTCATTTCGGAGTTGAAACGATTGCGTCCAATCGTGAATCATCAGACGACATCATCATTTCTTTGGCGACCCGCCTTCTTAATGAAGGGACTGATGACTATGTGTTTGTACTGGGGAATCAGCGGTTCTTGAATGCTTTATTTAGCGATTTGAATCTTTCCCAGGAAAAACTGGGGCGTTTAAAGGAAATCATTACGTATAAAAACGATTATGAACTCAGGCGTTTTGTGGAAAACGAATCAATTGGTGAACCATCCAGAAGCCGTCTTCTTAAGCTCTTTGAACTCGAAGGCGATTTAAAGGATGTTGAACAAGCAAGCCAGGCGCTTAACTTAACTTCTGCAATGCAAACCGCATTGAATGAACTCAGGCGTGTCAAAGATACAATGAATGGTGCCAATACCATTTATGATCTTTCACTGCTCAGTGAATATGACTATTACGAAGGCGTCGTGTTTCGCGCCTATGGACCTGAAAGTCCCCGTGCCATTTTAAAGGGTGGGCGTTATGCGCCCTTAAAAGAAAGCGATGCATCGATCAGTGCCATCGGTTTCTCTATCGATATTGAAACACTGTTGCTAGGAGGGAAATCCAATGAATCCTAATATGTTAACCATCGCACTGCCAAAAGGGCGCCTTGGTAAAGATGCCATCAAACGTCTCACACAAGTGGGCATTGCCAAGGACATTAAAGAATCATCGCGTAAATTGATTTTTGAAGACCCAAAGAACAATGTACAAATCATGTTTGTCAAAGCCCTTGATGTTATCACTTATGTTGAAAAAGGGGTGGCGGATATTGGGGTTGTCGGCCGGGATAATTTGCTTGAAGAGCGTCCCGATGTCTACATTTTAAAAGACCTGGGATTTGGTGTATGCAAATTTTCCGTGGCCGGTTATGAAGGCCAATCATTAACCCCAAGTGGCCGTCCGCTACGTGTAGCAACCAAGTATCCCGGTGTCGCCCGCGCGTATTTTGCGAAAAAGAAACAACCCATTGAAACTACCTATCTCAGTGGGTCAGTGGAACTGGGGCCCTTGGTCGGCATCAGTGATGTGATTGTCGATATTGTGGAAACCGGCGGTACATTGAAGGCGAATGGCCTCAGTGTCCTTGAAGATATGCATGATGTATCTGCCAAATTGATTGCGAACCGTGCAAAATATAGAATAAAAAATGCTGCCATTAAAACATTGATCGCGTATTTAGAAAAGGAGGAAACCCTATGATTCGTATTATTGATTCCACCCTTCAACCCGATGTGCTCAAAACATTTCTGAAACGCACCCAGTTTGATTATTCCGATGTCAACGAATCGGTTGAATCGATTTTGCGTGCAGTTAAAAAAGACGGTGACGCAGCTGTTAAGAAATATACAAAACAGTTCGACAGCATCAAAGTGAAAGAATTACGCGTCACTAAAGCGCAAATTGACGCTGCATTTGAACGCGTGAGTGATGAACTCATCAACAATTTAAAGCATGCGGCGAAGAATATTGAAGCATTTCACCAGCAACAAGCACCAAAAGACCAAGTCATGAAAGATACAAAGAGCATTAAGATCATTGAACGTGTACGCCCCATTGATACGGTGGGTCTTTATGTGCCCGGGGGGACTGCGGCGTATCCTTCAACGGTACTTATGAACGCTATTCCTGCAAAAATTGCGGGTGTTAAGCGCATTGTCATGATCACACCGCCTGGTGCCGATGGTGAGGTGCTTGATAGTTTATTGGTCGCGGCCAAGGTGGCCGGTGTTGATGAAATCTATAAAGTTGGCGGCGCCCAGGGTGTTGCGGCCTTAACATATGGAACGAAAACGATTCCCAAAGTCGATAAAATAGTCGGTCCCGGAAACATTTATGTTGCGATGGCCAAACGCATGGTTTCTGGCCACGTAGGCATTGACATGGTGGCTGGACCTTCTGAAATTGTCATTTTGGCAGATGAAACCACGAATCCGCAATTTGCGGCAGCCGATATGCTTTCACAAGCCGAACACGATCCTTACGCGAGCGCGATTGTCATTACACCGTCCAAAAAAATCGCCGCACGGATTAAAAGTGAAGCCATTGAACAGACCAATCAGCTGAAACGCCACGCCATTATCAAACAAAGTCTTGAAGATAACGGCGGTATCATCACCACTGAAACCATGGATGAAGCCATTCAACTGGTTAACAGAATCGCACCGGAACATCTTGAAATTCTTACCAAGGACCCAAATGCCGTCTGCAATGACATTTCAAACGCCGGTGCCATCTTCATTGGCCCTTATACCCCTGAACCGATTGGGGATTACATGGCAGGGCCCAACCATACCTTGCCCACCAGCGGGTCTGCGCGTTTTTCAAGTGCCTTGTCCGCGCGTGATTTCATTAAGACAACCGCGATCACAACCTATAAAAAACCAGCACTCAAAGAAGAAGCGCAAGCAATCATTAACATTGCGGAAAGCGAAGGATTGAGTGCGCACGCCAATGCCATTCGGTTGCGTCTGGAGGAAGAGTAGCATGCGTGAAAAAAATGCCATTCAATCATTGACACCCTACATTCCAACACAAAACCGTCCCGCCATTAAACTGGACGCCAATGAAAGCAATGCCTATTTGTTTGATTCGACCATTACGTTTGACAACATGGCCATTCACCTTTACCCAGATTCAAATGCTAAAGCACTAAGGCGTGCCATTGCATCGTTCCATGGTCTTGATGCCGACAACATAGTAGTTGGCAATGGCTCCAGTGAAATGATTGATTTAATGATTAAAACATTTGTTGAACCCTCTGAAGTCGTACTCTCAATGGCACCAACATTCTCAATGTATGAAAAATTCAGTGTAACCAATGGTGCGACCTTTAACAGTGTTGCCCTTGATGACAATTATGATTTGAACGTGCGTGATTTCATCTCCCACGCAAAAGAGGTCAATGCAACACTCATCATTTTATGCAGTCCCAACAATCCAACTGGGAAACTTATTCCTAGAGCCGATATTTTGAAAGTTGCCCGGGAAACTGACGCGATTGTGTTGGTGGATGAAGCATACATGGATTTTTCAGACGAAGCGTCATCTGTCAAACACGCGGTTGCAAAGTATGATAATCTGGTTGTGACCAGAACCTTCTCAAAAGCTTTTGCGATGGCGGGAGCCCGTCTTGGATTCATGGTTTTACCGGACGCGCTCAAACCTTCAGTGATGAAAGTGAAACCCCCTTATAATCTTAATAGTTTTACCCAGGCCGCAGGCTTACAGGCCCTAAAAGATCCATCGTGGTTCCATGCACACAAAGAAAGCATGATAAAACGCCGCAGGGCCCTCGATGGTGCACTAAGGGAAATGGGCTTTACAGTTATTGAGAGTGACGCTAATTTCCTATACGTCATTTGTAATGACGAAACGCTTGGTGAAAAACTCTTGGCATATGACATTGCCATTCGCGCCTTTGACACCACGCCGGCGAGTTACCGCATTACCGTTGGCACCAGTGAAGAAAATCAGCAGCTCATTAAAGCCCTCAAGGAGGTATTATCATGAGACAAGCAACACGTGTCCGCACCACCAAAGAAACCGAGATTGAGCTTACACTCAATCTGGATGGTGCCGGCAAGGCAACCATTGAAACGGGCATCCCATTTTTGGACCATATGCTTATTCTTTTTGCGTTTCATGGTGCGTTTGATTTAACGGTAAAAGCGCGTGGTGACGTTTCGGTTGACAGTCATCATACCGCTGAAGACATCGGCATTCTCCTTGGTGAGGTATTCAATGAAGCGCTCAGCGATAAAAAAGGCTTGAGTCGTTATGCCAGTCTTTATTCACCGATGGATGAAACGCTTGCGCGCATTGCGCTCGACATTTCAAACCGGCCCACGCTGGTGTTTGACTTTACGTATCACCGCCCCGTGATTGGCGGACTCGCGCTTGAAAATGTCCGTGAATTTTTACATGCCTTTATCAACAATGCACGTGTGACATTGCACGCCAGCGTGCTATATGGCGATAATGATCACCACAAAGTTGAAGCGGTTTTCAAAGGACTTGGGCGCGCGCTTAACGCCGCAACCCGTCAGTCAGGCCTGCAAACACCCTCTAGCAAGGGGGTCCTTTGATGATTGTCATCATCGATTATGATTCTGGGAATCTCGCGTCGCTGAAGCGTGGCCTTTCACTGGCGGGGATGGAAACACGGGTGAGTGGTCAAATCAAGGATATCGATCAAGCCAGTGCGCTTGTGCTTCCCGGGGTTGGTGCATTTGGTGAGGCCATGCGCAATTTGAAAGATTCAGGGCTCATTCCTGCGATTAAACGTCATGTCGCAAACGGCAAGCCGCTTGTCGGTATATGCCTTGGCATGCAGCTTTTGTATGAAACCAGCTATGAACACGGGACCCATGAAGGGCTGGGGTTTTTAAAAGGCAGTGTCGTTCCAATGGATAGTCCCTACCCAGTCCCGCATATGGGCTGGAATAAACTCATATTTACTGACGCGTCCCATCCGCTTTTTAAGTATCTTAATATACCACCCTATGTATATTTTGTCCATTCTTACGTTGTTTCGACCACTGGCGATGAAGTGCTTGCTAGCAGTGATTACGGTCAAAGCATTCCAGCCATTGTAAAAAAAGACAACATCATGGCCATGCAATTTCATCCTGAAAAAAGTGCCGATGTTGGTCACGCGCTCTTGCGCGCTTTAGGAGAGGTGATTGCATGAATATATATCCAGCCATTGATATTCTGGGCGGCAAGGCTGTGCGCTTAAGACAAGGTGATTATGAAAGCAAACAGATTTATGACACAGACCCCTTGAGACTTGCTAGTCAGTTTGAACAAGAAGGCGCGCCCATGATTCATGTGGTGGACCTTGATGGTGCAAAAGATGAATCCCTAGCCAACGATGCCTTGATTCGAAAATTGGCGAATCGTTTAAATGTCCCCATTCAAGTCGGTGGCGGCATCCGAAGTATTGAACGCGCCCAAACCCTGCTTAATAACAATGTAAGTCGCATCATCGTCGGTTCCATGCCGTTTAAAGATCCTGAGGCGTTCCGTGACTTACTCAAACATTACGGCCCTAAAGTAGCCCTTGCGATCGATGCACATCACGGCATGGTCAAAACGGGAGGATGGCTTGAAACAACGGAAGTGGATGCGTACACCTTTGCCAGACAGATGGTCCAAAAGGGCGTTTCAACCATCATCTATACAGATATTGCCAAAGATGGCATGCTTAGTGGCATCGATTCTGCCATGTATGAAAAATTATTGCGTCTTGATGTCCAAGTGGTTGCCTCAGGCGGTGTTAAGGATCTTGACGATATCAAACGGCTTGGTCAATTGCCCCTTGAAGGGGTTATTGTGGGCAAAGCGATTTATGAGAAAAAATTCACAGTGCGGGAGGCCATTACATGCTTACAAAACGTATCATCCCCTGTTTAGACGTGCGTGATGGACGCGTCGTCAAAGGCAAGCAGTTTAC
>PUMO01000005.1 GCA_003551405.1 Mollicutes bacterium
CTGGCGCACGGCTGTACTCATTGCGGTCGGTTTTGCATTGTTTGTGACCGTGGTAATGATTCGAACCTATCAACCGATTAATAATAATGGTGATAAAAGTGGAACCAAAAAGGACAATAAAGGTCAACTTAAGACAGTTGTCAAAATGCCGCTTGTTTGGATTGTTGCAATCATGGGCATTGTCGTTGGTTTATCAGTGGGTAGCATTACCATTCATTACAGTTTGTTTTTGACTGGTGATTTAGCGTTTACTGCATCCACCGCAGGCTTTTTTCTTGCATTATTTAACGCTGGTGGCATTTTGGGGAACCCATTGTTTGGTTATATTAATGATCGGTTTTTACATTCCAACCGAAGGATTGCCCTTTTTGGGTTATCTTTAGGGATAGCTACCCTATATCTCTTCATGGGTGGTGTCATCATTCAAGGTGTGCTTCCAGGCTTGATGCTCGGTGTGTTCTCATTTGTCTTGGGCATGTTTTCTTTTGCGGTCATTGGTATGCTATTTACTACGGTAGGTGATGTGGCCGGCGCAAAACTCATGGGAACTGCAACCGCCATTATTCTTATATCCATTCGTTTGACCATGGTCATCGCACCGCCACTTATTGGCTTTTTGGCTGATATTTCTGGTTCTTATGCACTGAGTTGGTTCACAAGTGCCATCGCGATTGCGGCTATTGGGACTTTATTTATGATTCTTACCGCACCACACAAAGATACGCTTCGGCGCACGAACTAATCACTTGATGTCTCAATTAAGCGCTCTAAAGATAATAAGGCGTGCCATAAGGCACGTTTTTTTATGTACAACGGTTGTCATTGACTACATAAAAAGTTATAATATGAATGATAATTGCATATGCAACAACAGGAGGACGTTTCATGAAATCAAACGCTGCAAAGCAAGTGTCCGTTTTGTCGACACTTTTTATTATGTCAACAGCCTATATTGCTGTTTTTACAAGTGTTCAGGGATTCAAGGCGATGATGCCTTTAATTCAAGCGGACTTTAACTTAAGTAGTGCCCAATCAGGGCTTTATTCAACGTTCTTTTACTTGAGCGGTGTGGCCCTGGCAATTTTTGCCGGTCAAATTGTTGATAAAATTGGCCCTAAAAAAGGACTGATCAGTGGTGTTATTGTCATCGCATCTCTTATGATTTTGCATACGGTCATGCCTTATTTCCCTTTAATTTTGCTTCTTGCGTTAATCACAGGTGTTGGTTTTAGCGTGGTGACGCCCGCGGTCAATAAAGGAATCATTGAAATGGTAGACCCTTCCAAGCGTGCGGTGTCAAACGGCATCGTCCATGCCGGGGGTGGGATTGGCGGTATTATTGGTGCATCCATACTCCCTGCCATTGGTGAGCGGTTAGGTTGGCGCGTCAGTATTTTACTTGCGGCAGGCATCGCATTCTTACTAGCTGTTGTGTTGATTAAACGGTATCAACCCATCAATAATAATGGGGTTGATGATGATGAACCGCGCGATACAAAATCAGACATTTTGGCAGTGCTTAAAAACCCATTGGTCTGGATGGTGGCCATGATGGGCATGGTTATGGGACTCTCAATTGGAAATATGACCATCCATTATACCTTGTTTTTAACGGGAGACCTCGGATTCACCGCCTCAACCGCAGGTGCGTTTCTTAGTGTTTTTATTGCGGGTGGTATTATTGGGAATCCTGGCTTCGGCTATATCAATGACAGGTTTTTAAACTCAAACCGCAGACTTTCACTGGCCGCGCTGGCATTTATTATCGCTGGATTTTTCTTTGTCATGGGAAGCACTGTCATTGAAGGTGTCCTTCCCAGTACACTCTTGTTGGTATTCACCTTTGTTTTTGGGATGTTTTCCTTTGCGACCATTGGCATGCTATTTACAACCATTGGTGATGTGGCTGGGCCTAAATTGATTGGGACAGCGTCAGGCATCATTTTGATTTCTACACGTCTTACCATGGTGATTGCGCCACCACTTATCGGTCATTTGGCAGACATTACAGGAAGCTATGCGCTTAGTTGGTATACCATTGCGGCCATTATGGTTGTGGTGTCTTTTATCTTTTTAGTTTTGACGGCTTCCTATAAGAATCAACTCAGACGTGTTTCCAAATAATCTAAGCATAACAAACGGCCCGCAAATATGTTTTAATATTTGCGGGCCGTTTAAATTACTGGGTGTCAGATTTTTTGGTATAATATTTGATAAAGAAGGTGATTGAATGAACGCACTGGTCTGGTTTCGCAATGATCTTAGAGTACACGATCATAAAGCGCTTTATGAAGCAGCATCGACCCATGATTCAATCATTGGCGTTTATGTGATTGATGATTTCAATGCCAAAACCGCCCACGGATTCTTAAAGCATTCAGAGCATAAACGTCAGTTTTTAAAGGAATCATTGGAGGATTTAAGAAAACGCCTTGAAACGTTGAATATTCCTTTGATTGTTAAAGAGGGGCCAGTGTCTGAGGTGTTTGATGCACTCAGCCAACGTTATCATATTGATTATGTTTATTATCATCGTGAAATTGGGGATGAGGAAACTGCACGCGAGAAGGACTTGCATAATCGAACGAGTCTCAATGTAAAATCATTTTTTCAAAAAACCTTGTTGCATCCGGATGATTTACCGTATTCAACGCAGAATATGCCTGATGTTTTCACGCATTTTCGCAAAGACGTTGAACGCAATTGGAAGGTAAGAAAACCACTGCCAGTGCCTTCTAGGTTATCAAAGCGTATTCAGATTCAGCGTGAAGATTGTGAAGGCTTGAACGTGATAAAAAACGGACCATCATCGATACCGTGCATTGGCGGTGAAACGCAAGGGTTAAAGCGCTTGAATTATTACTTGTTTGACAGTGACGCCATCGCAACATACAAAGAAACCCGCAATGGTATGCTAAGGTACGATGATTCTTCAAAACTTTCCCCTTATTTGGCTTACGGCTGTATTTCTCCTAGAACGGTATATGAACACATTAAAACCTATGAAGCGACCCGCATAAAAAATCAATCGACCTATTGGCTTGTTTTTGAATTGCTTTGGCGTGATTTTTTCAGCTTTATTCATTGTAAGGTTGGGAACCATTTGTTTAGAGTTGGTGGGATTCAAAATGTTGATATACCTTGGCACAAAAACGAAACGGATATTGTCAAATGGATTGAAGGACGAACCGGCTATCCACTGGTTGATGCGGCCATGCGAGAACTTAAACAAACGGGCTACATGTCCAACCGGGCCAGGCAGAATGTCGCAAGCTTCTTAACGAAGAATCTTGGAATCGACTGGCGTGTGGGGGCTGAGTGGTTTGAATCACAATTAATTGATCATGATGTTTCTAGTAACTACGGGAATTGGAATTATATAGCAGGCATCGGAAATGATGCCCGTGAATTTCGGCTTTTCAATGTTACAAAACAAGGCAAACGCTATGACCCTAACGGCGAGTATGTCAAAACATGGGTCAATGAGATTAAACATGTAGATGAAAGTTTAATTTATGATCTACCGACGTTGAACCCAGTTTTTAAACAGTCATTGCTTACAGACTATCCTGAGCCAATGGTTGATTTTGAAAATTCTACAGCGAAGTGGAAAACAATCTATTTAAAGGCTTATAAGAAATGAAAGCATTCGTAAATTCGTTTTAACGTGTTAGAATAAACTTGTCCATTATCTTTATTAGGAGGGTCTACAGTGGAAAATTTTCGCTTTTATTCACCCACAGAATTTGTGTTCGGAAAAGATACGGAACAAGAAGTTGGTACGTTACTTTCTTCTTACGGTGCCCGTAAAGTAATGCTTCATTATGGCGGGGGGTCCATTAAAAAAACAGGACTTTATGACCGTGTCAAGGCTTCTATTCGTGACGCTGGATTAGAAATTGTTGAACTTGGTGGTGTCAAACCCAATCCGCTGGATGGTTTGGTTTATGAAGGCATTGAACTTGCAAAACGGGAAAATGTCGATTTTATTTTGGCTGTTGGTGGTGGGTCTGTGATTGATTCCGCGAAAGCCATTGCGGCCGGTGTGCCCTACAGTGGCGATTTTTGGGACTTTTTTGACCGTAAAGCCAAAGTGGAAGACGCCATTGCGCTTGCGACCATACTCACCATACCGGCCGCAGGTTCTGAAGGCTCACCCGCAATGGTGATTACCAAGGAAGATGAAGGATTAAAACGTGGATCTGGGTCTAATTTGCTCCGTCCAAAGTTTTCTATTATCAACCCTGAGCTTACCTATACCTTGCCGATGTGGCAGACAGCCGCAGGCATTGTCGATATGATGTCTCATATTTTTGAACGGTATTTATCGAAAACCGAGGATGTTATTTTAACAGACCGTATGATGGAGGCCACGCTTGTTTCCGTTATTGAGGCGTCATATGCCTTGCTAAATAACCCTGAGGATTACGAAGCGCGCGCGACCATTTGTTGGGCGGGGACGATCGCCCATAACGGTCAACTTGGTGTTGGACGGGAAGAAGACTGGGTGACACATGCACTTGAACATGAGTTAAGTGCTCTATATGATATGACCCATGGCGCTGGTCTTGCGGTGATGTTCCCTGCATACATGCTTTATAATCTTGAAGAGGATGTTGAACGGTTTTATCGCCTGGCTGTCAATGTATTTGGTGTGGGTGATAACCATTATCAAAAGAAACACGTTGCGCTTGAAGGCATTCGTAGATTGAAAAGATTCTTTAATGATATTGGCATGCCAACGACACTAAAAGCGGCGGGTGCCAAGAAAGAAGATATTCCTTTATTGGTTGAAACCTTGAAGAAAAACAAAGGCGAATCATTTGGTTCATTTGCGTCACTGACATTAGAAGATGCAAAAAAAATATACGAACTCGCTTGGAGCGAGTGAATTTTGCCTGGATCAAAAAAGATCCAGGCATTGTTCGTAAAATGTTGAAAGCGCTTTTTTAAATAAGCAATTATTTGGTACAATAAAGATAGCGCAAATATTAAATACATAAAGGGGTTGGTCAAATGAATGGCTATGATGTTGAGAAGTTGCGCACCATTGCAGTCGCTGGTCACTTAGGCGCCGGCAAAACCACACTAATGGAATCAGTGCTTCATGTTGCAGGATTAAAGAAATCCAAGGGGTCTGTTGAAGAGAAAAATACGACCAGTGATTATCTTGATGAAGAGAAAAACAAAATGAACTCACTCTCAACCTCATTGGTACCGGTTGAATTTGATGGGGTTAAATATGACTTTTTAGATACACCCGGTAACCGCGAATTTGCGAATGAACTGTATCAGGCGCTCAGTGTAGTCAAGGGTGCTATCATGACCATTGATGGTACAAAAGGCGTGGACATTGGAACTGAAGAAGTGTTGGGCGATTTGAACGAACTCAACATACCGACCATCATATTTATCAATAAGATGGATAAGGAAAACATTAATTTTCCTGAAATTATCAATACGCTTAAAACCTTGTTAGGCTATCAGGTCGTTCCCTTTTTATGGCCGATTGGCGAAGCGGACAATTTTAAAGGATATGTCGATTTGGTTGACATGAATGCGCGGGTTTTTGATGGCAAAAAAACGGTCATCGAAGATATTCCTGAGGATTTAAAAGACACAGTCAGCGAACTGCGTGAAAAAATTATTGAATCGGTCGCAGAAACAAGCGAAGACCTGCTTGAAAAACATTTCGCCGGTGAAGAACTTACGCAAGATGAAATCCGTAAGGGACTGCGTGAAGGGGTGCTCAATGGTGATTTAAAACCGGTTGTGATTGGGTCTGCATACCATGACATAGGCACTCGCACCATGCTTGAAATGATAGTTGATTTCATGCCGGCACCCAATGATTTGGAGGCCATGGAAGGCAAAACACTGGAAGGGGACGTTGTCACAAGACAAACCAAAGCGGATGCGCCTTTTTCGGGGTATGTTTTTAAAACCACGGTTGATCCATTCATCGGTTCTGTAAGTTTACTTAAAGTGTTTTCAGGCAGTCTTAAAAACAACCAGGAAGTCTATTGTCCAAACCTTGATAAAAACATTAAAGTCGGCAACGTGGCATTTATGCGCGGTAAAGAACAAATCGATACGGATGCCATTGGTCCAGGCGATATTGGTATTGTCAGTAAAATTGATGGTTTATTGACGGGGCATACCCTTTGTGATCCCAAAAATCCAGTGATTTTTGAAGGACCACCCATCCCACAACCGAGTATGTATGTGGCTGTACGCCCTAAACATAAACGTGATGAAGATAAGATTTCATCGGTGTTGCAACGTTTAAATTTAGAAGATCCATCCTTCGAGGTGGTGCGTAATAAAGAAACCGCACAACTGCTCATTGGTGGACAAGGCATGACCCACATCAAGTTTATTTTAAGCAAAATGGAAAATCTCTATAAAGTCGAAGTGGAAATGCTTGAACAAAAAATCCCTTACCGCGAAACCATTCGTAAAAAGGTGGAAGCTGAAGGCCGGCATAAAAAACAATCCGGTGGGTCCGGACAGTTTGGTGTTGTTAATATTCGGTTTGAACCCGCTGATGATTTGGATATCACATTGGATTTTCATGAAGAAATCCATGGTGGCGCTGTCCCTAAAAACTATTTTCCA
>PUMO01000083.1 GCA_003551405.1 Mollicutes bacterium
ACATCGAGCTGATCGCGGTAACTTTGTTCATCGATCATAATAATCAGGGGGACAACAAAAAGATTGTCATGCGCTTCAACAAAAGTCTTGTCAAGATTGGCTGCTGAATCGGTGATAATCGCTGTTTTCATATTTTTCTCCTAAATAGGGTAGGGTAAGTGAACACTATCACACATTACTATAACTGTCAAAGTAATTACTTTATATTACTTTGATTTTCCCAAAATCAGCTTTTATTCGTCCACTTTTATGTTTACACGAAATAAAAAGGATTAATAAGAATGTTACATTTGCAAGAGATAAGTATTTGTGGCAGTGTCCATTTCAAGTAATCTAACTTTACAAATAATGTGTTGTAGAGTCTAAATTCAAGTGTATGTGTTATCCTATACTACAACCAAACAAGTAAAAAAAGAGTGTATGATAAAGGAGCCTAACATGATGGATATTAAGTTTCTTCAATACTTTGTAGCCATTGTTCATTGCGATTTTAATATCACACGAGCTGCAAAAGAAAGTTTGATTTCACAACCTGCATTAAGTCAAATGATTCATCAATATGAAAACGATGAAAACATCACGTTGTTTGAGCGTTCAAGTGGTCGTCTTAATAAACTTACGCACGCTGGCGATCGCCTTTATTCACATGCTGTTGACATATTAAAAAAACATGAGTTAATGATGGAGGAAATGCAAAAAGAATCAACAGAATTAAAAGGCCATGTAAAGATTGGGATTCCGCCTGTTGTCATCTCAATTATTTTCCCAGAACTGTTGCCCAACTTAATAAAGAAACATCCAAAAATACAACTTGAACTTTTAGAATTTGGTGCTGTTGAGTTACAGAATCAATTACAGTCTAAAGACATACCGATTGCTGTTCTCCTCACACCTACCCAACTTGATCCGTCTTTATATGAGTCCCACATTTTATTCTCTGATACATTGAGTGCATTTGTAAGCCGAGATAATCATTTAGCCAAAAAAGAGGTTCTTGAATGGAAAGATCTTGACAAGGTATCCATTGCTATGTTTGATCAATCCTACATGATTCATCATCAATTGAAACGACAATTTGAGAAGACTCAAGTGCATCCATTAATTCAGCTTCAATCTGCCTCATGGGACTTATTATTAAATTCAACACGACATTCAAACTTAGTGACAATTTTGCCGGCGCCGCTTGGAAAATTTTTTCAAACCCCCAAAGTAAAACAAATCCCCTTTCATAATCCTATACAATGGCAAATCGCTATCTATCGGCGACGAAAAAAATATCATACCCTCATTGAAGATTATATTTTCAATTTCATCGTTAATCATCAAACCCAACAATAAAATCAGCCCTATTCGGAAGGGCTGATTTTTATTGTTGGGAACTTATTAAACCAATCCTAGATTGGCAAAAATGATAGCGACAATACTAGAAAGCACAGGGATCAAAATACCAACAACAGCGATGTCAAGATAACTGTCTTTATGTTTTAAGCCTGCAACGGCTAATAACGTGAGTACAGCCCCGTTGTGTGGCAGAACATCCAATCCACCTGAAGAAATTGATGCAATACGGTGGAAGGCTTCAACAGAGATACCACTTGTTTGTGCAACGTCAAGATAATATTCACCCAGCGCTTCAAGGGCAATACCCATGCCTCCTGAGGCAGAACCTGTTGCGCCCGCTAAAACATTGACAGAGGCGGCTAAAGATATCAAAGGTGTACCAGGGATTGCGGTCAAACCGCCTGTAAGTGTTGTAAATCCTGGAGATGCTTGAACGACCGTTCCAAATCCAACAGCGGCACTTGTATTCATAATTGCACCTAAAGATCCTTTGGCCCCTTCATTGATAGACGTTGAGAAAGATTGTGTTTTAATTTTATGGATGTTTAGAAGCAGTACGGCTGCAATACCTATAAGTAGCGCAATGATGATATCAACGTTCAGTATGTTTAATGTTGTCACCACGAGCACCAATGGAATAAGGGCTATAAATACGTTTGGCGTGTGCCCTTCAACGTTTAATACGGATTTATCTCTGGGTTCAGTGTACACCTCACCATTTTCCTGAAGTTTATTTTGACGCCACACAAGATATAAATAGCCTCCAACAGCCATTACAGTGGCTGAAGTCATCCCCATAATCGGCGCAGCGGTTGGTGTGGTTCCAAAGTAATCCATGGGGATTAGATTTTGAATTTGGGGTGTGCCCGGTACAGCGGTCATTGTGAATCCAAATGCACCCAGTGCAATGGCACCGGGGATTAAACGACGCGGGATATTCGCCTCTTTAAATAAATTGAGTGCAACTGGATATACAGCGAATACGACGACAAACAAACTAATGCCACCATACGTTAATAAGGCAGCAGATAATATAACGCCCATCACTGCGCGTTTAACACCGAGCAACTCTGAGAGTTTTAAGGCGATTGATCTGGCCATTCCAGTATCTTCCATCAACTTGCCGAAAATGGAACTTAGCATGAATACGGGGAACCAATCACCCAAGAAACCAATGAGTCCTGACATATACGTATCTGTATAAGCATCCAATAAGTTAAGACCCCCCGTTAATGCAACAAATCCAGCAGATAACGGTGCTATCCAAATGATTGAATACCCTTTATAGGCGAGACCCATTAACATAATGAGACCTATAAAAATCCCAATTATTTCCATAACTATTACTCCTATTTTATTTTTTTAAGAATAAGTGAATCCAATATTTTCACTTGAATTTTATGAATTGCATTTTTTATTGCGTCGTATATCCTCCATCAAGGACAACAGCTTGACCAGTTACCCCTTTGGCTTCTTCACTGGATAAGAACCGCGCATAGTTTGAGATTTCAGAGACATCCAGCAACCGTTTTTGCGGTACCAATGGGTACAATATATCCTCTAATACACTTTCAAGTGGAACTTCACGCGTTTTCGCCAAGTCTTCAAATTGTCCACGAACAAGGGGTGTATCAACATAGCCTGGGCATAGGGCGTTCACCGTTACACCATGGGACGCTGCTTCCAATGCTACGACCTTAGTTAATCCAATGATACCGTGTTTCGCGCTATTATAAGCGGCTTTGCCAGCAAACCCAATCAGACCATTGATCGATGCCATATTAATAATGCGTCCAAATTTTTGTGCTTTCATAATTGGCAATGCATATTTTGTTGCAATAAAGGGCGCTGTGACCATGATTTTCTGCATCTGTTCAAATTTATCAGTGGGAAACTCTTCAACGGGTGATACGTGCTGCAATCCAGCATTGTTGATAAGAATGTCAAGCCGTCCATATTTTTGAGCGGTTTGATTGATTGCTGCTTCAATCTCTTGTTCACTTGTAACATCCAATTTAATGCCTAAACATTCGTACCCCTCTGATTGAAGGTTCTCAACTGCATCCATTAACTTTTTTTCCTGAACATCTGTAAACACAACGATTGCGCCTTGTTTCAAAAAATCTACACCAATTTGATAGCCTATGCCACTTGCTGCGCCTGTGATTAACGTTACTTTACCTTTTACCATTCTTAAACGCCTCCTAAATGTTTTGGGTCATATCTTTTAAATTTTCTTTAATTTGAAGTGGTGCTTCCGTTGCTTCTTTGATTTGTTCAATTGTGAATGCTGGATTATATTCAATCAATGTTAACCCTTAATCACTTACTTCGATTACGCCCATCTCTGTAACAATCAAATCAACGGCTTGAGATGCTGTTAGGGGCAAGTTACATTCATTGAGAATCTTTGGATTTCCTTTCGCGGTATGTTGCATTGCCACAATGACCTTCTTAGCCCCTTCTAGTAAATCCATTGCGCCGCCCATACCCGGAACCATTTTGCCAGGAATCATATAATTGGCAATGTTGCCATTTTTATCTACCTGCAACGCACCTAGAATTGTGCAATCAACATATCCACCACGAATGATTCCAAACGAAGTGGCACTGTCGAAGAAAGCGCCGCCTTTTTCAATGCCCACAGGCTGTCCGCCCGCGTTAACAATGGTTCCATCATTGGTTTCATCATCTTTTAGACCACGTAAACCGACAAATCCATTTTCTGATTGGAAAGTGACTTTTATGTCCCTTGGAATATAACTTGCTGCTTTGGTTGGAAGCCCAATGCCCAAATTGACTAAAGACTGATCTTCCAACTCATAAGCAACGCGTTTTGCAATTAATGTATGCATTTCATCTTTATTCATCGTTTTCACCTCGTTTGACAATATGGTCAACAAATACGCCGGGTGTCACAACCAAATTTGGATCCATTTCACCATTTTCAACAATCTCATCCACTTCAACGATGGTTGTTTTCGCAGCCGCAGCCATCATGGCATTAAAATTAACCATGGACCCTTGATATTGAAGGTTTCCTGATTTATCCGCTCTTTTGGCATTAATAAGGGCTACATCCGCATGCAAGGGTGTTTCTAATAAGTATTCCACGCCTTCAACGGTTAGCTTTTGCTTGTCTTGTTCTACACGCGTTCCAACGCCCGTTGTGGTTAAAATACCACCAAGGCCAAAACCTGCAGCGCGAATGCGTTCAACCAAGGTGCCTTGTGGCACCAATTCAACATCAAGTTCACCATCAGTCATTTGGCGGCCGGTTTCCTTGTTTAATCCTATGTGTGAAGCATATAGTTTTTTCACACGTTTATCCCGAATTAATTTACCCGTTTTGTAATCAATGGTGGCCGTATCACTACTGATTAATGTGATATCCTTAATGCCTTTTTCGATGACTGCATCGATTAATGTTGGTGGCGCACCATTTCCCATAAAGCCACCAATCATGATTGTATCTTCATTTTTAATGTGTTTTATCACTTCTTTGATTGTGGTTATCTTGTTCATAATAATCCTCCTATCGTTCTATTACCATTGAAATCCCTTGACCCCCACCAATGCATAGTGATGCCAAACCATGCTTAACATCTCGCTTAATCATTTCATGCACAAGTGTCACTAATATACGTGTTCCGCTGGCTCCAATTGGGTGTCCTAAAGCGATGGCGCCACCATTCACATTTACAATATCTGGATTAAATGCTAAATCTTTCAAAACACTCAATGATTGCGAAGCAAATGCTTCATTAAGTTCAACCAAGTCCAAATCAGAGACGGTTAAACTCGCTTTTTGCAACACTTTTTTTGTGGCAGGAATTGGGCCACATCCCATGATTTCGTGATTAATACCCGCACTTGCGTAAGCCTTGATATGTCCAATAACTTCTAAACCTAGCGCGTCTGCTTTTTCAGCACTCATCAACAATACAGCTGCAGCACCATCATTGACGCCAGAAGCATTGCCTGCAGTGACAGACCCATCCTTCTTAAACGCTGGTTTCAATTTACTTAAAGTCTCTGATGTAGAACCAAAACGCGGATGTTCATCAGTATCAAACATGATCGAATCTTTCTTGCGTTGAGGGATTTGGACCGGGGATATTTCATCTTTAAATCGATTTTCTTTTATGGCCTTTTCAGCACGTTGTTGACTTGTTGCCGCAAAGGCGTCTTGTTCCTCTCTACTAAAGCCATATTTTTCAACAATGTTTTCAGCAGTGATGCCCATATGATAATCTTCGAATGCATCCAGCAAACCATCTGAAAGAATCGTATCTTTCATCGTCATGTCACCAATGGTTTTGCCAAATCTAGCTTTTGGCATAACATGGGCGGCTTGACTCATGCTTTCTGTACCACCGGCAATTATCACATCAGCATCGCCCACCATAATGGATTGTGCACCAAGTGTCACTGACTTCAATCCTGACCCACATACTTTATTGATGGTGAATGAAGGGACAGCTTCAGGAATGCCAGCCTTAACAGCAATTTGTCTGGTTATATTCTGACCATGGCCTGCACTAAGCACATTGCCAAAAATGACTTCGTCTACGTCGCCTAAATTTAAAGAAATATCTTTGAATAAATCCTTTGCAACTGATACTCCCAAATCCACTGGCGATAGATCTTTCAATGATCCACCCAACGTTCCAATGGGTGTTCTTAGTGCCTTTACAATTACGACATCTCTCAAGTAAATGCCTCCTTTAATATAATTTTGAGTAATTAAATATGTAAAAACAATCGCTTACAATTTAAATAAAAACCAATACAAAGGCTATTTTTTAATGTGGATGGTTTTATTCACTGCTTATCTAAAGCAACCGCTTACAAATGTGATTATATGTGGATTCTTTCTCAAAGTCGAATACATATTTTTTATCTGGCCCATAACTTTTACTTATGATAAACCTGTTTTAAAGGTCAGGTTTTTAAAAATAATAATTCTAATCATAAAACCCCACCGCTGAACGGTGGGGTTAAAATATGGAACCAATATACCAGTTATAAAAACATTTATAACCATGATTGATGGGGTATGAATCAGAGTGAAATGAAAGGCTGATGAAACCGTCGAAACATCAACCAACACAAATATATATTGCGAGGACGATTTAGTATTGCATTCCATCTGTCAAAAATACATTACATTAGGTGTAATTATCGTCTTTTTAAGATGCGTCAAGAGAGCACCCATTAAAGAAGTTAGCTTTGAAA
>PUMO01000218.1 GCA_003551405.1 Mollicutes bacterium
ACGCCGGCTGCTGCTGCTGTCAACCCCCCTGCTCCTTCCCCCATACCCCCCCCCATACCCGCCAACCCCCCTGCTGCGCGTGTTGAGGATACGCGCTGCTTGCTGCTGATGCTGCTGCGGCCATGCGGTGGCGGCTGCTGCTGTGCTGCTGCGGTCAGAAGGCGGTGCCCGAAGGCATTTGGCGGTGCCGCACCTCTGTCGCACTCATGAGTGCCTGCGTCCCGTCCGCAAAGTTGACTCGCATGCACTTGAGCCCCTCATCATGCCCCAGGAATGTCACCCTCCCCAGCTGCTGCTGCTGCCGCTGTGCCTTGCTGCGCGCGATGAACGGCTCGCAAATGACACAGCCATCCAAGCTCGCTGCCTCCTGCCGTTTCCTGCGTGCGGTTGCGTCTCGGAAAAGGGGGACATGCGCACCATTCAGAATCGGGCCGTCCTCTGGGATTTCGCCGCTTTGCCTGATTGTTGCCCGGGTGTTAAGGACATCTGTCTCAGTCACGTTGTGGCTGATGCAAGTTGGGCAGAGCCAGATTGTGTCTCTGGGCACATAAGCGAGTGGTGGGGACAAGCAGATGGTGTGGTAGCCTGAGTTGCAGGCGTCGCACAGGACCATGATGTCCTCTTGGTCCATGAACCGGCACACCTCACAAGCCAAGTATGCATGCGGCCGGGCCAGAGTGGGGTCCATGGTGCCATCGATATCAGGCAGGTGACAGGGCGCGCAGTTGACGACATTGGTGATCATGGTGTGGGTGCATTTGCCCTGGAGCTGGATCGTGCCATTGGCCTTCACCGACTTGACGCGCAGGATGTGTGCCTTGACCTTGAACTGCAGCACGCTGTCCTGAGCCCCACTGCGCACATACACGTAATCCCCAGGGCTGAACTCCCGCAGAGAAGGCAGGTATCCCCCATCCCGGATGGTCGCGTACCGTAAGGTGTCGCGCTGCTGTGCAATCTGGAGGTTACCCATGGCCATGATGCCCGCCTTGTGTGCCAGCTCTGCCCGTGCCAAAGCGCCTGCAGCGGCTGCGTCTGAATCGCTCAGTTCCAGGGGTACCTCGAATGAGCGGGCGTGGTTGGAGGGGATGAGAGGGTGACGTGCGAACATCAAGAAGTATGGGGACATTTTCGTGCTGGCCTGGGCGGAGCAGTTGTACCCCAGCACAATCCATGGCAAACAAGCGTCCCAAGTCTCAGGCTGTGCAGTGGTGGCCGCATACTTGCGCAAAGCACGCTTGATAGTCTGAACTGCACGCTCAGCCAGTCCATCGGCCTGCGGGTGATTGGGGGACGTGACTCGGTGGTCAATGAACTGTGACCGCAGGAGACCCTCAAATTCAGCTGAGAACTCGGTGCCCCTGTCAGTGATCACTTCTGCGCAGCACCCAAACCTGCAAAGCACGTGCTCCAGGAACACCCGGGCTGTAGTCGTGGCCAACTTGTCAGGGATGGCCACAGCAACAACCACCTTGGAGAAGTGCTCCACCATAACCATGACATACTTGTGGTTTTGCGTAGACGGAGGGTTGAAGGGTCCAGCCAAGTCTACCCCCCAGCGGTAGAACATCCCGCGAATGGGCAGGGGTGAGAGCACCTTAGCACTGGCATTCAGAGCTGTATTGGCCAGGTCGCACACCTGGCACTTCTTGACCCACGCCATGACGTCATTGCGCATCCCATACCACCAGTAGTAAGGCAGCAGGAGTGAGAGGGTGCGCTTACCGCCGTAGTGGCCACATTCAGCATGTACGTGAGCGATGAGTCCCTCCCTGTCAGCCACTGCAGGCACCACCTTGCTCTCGCCATCAGGCATCATCCTCATCAACGCACCGTCCTTGACGCTATAATTGCGGGCACGCCGCTGGATACGCTTCTTCTCAGCTGATGCCGTGTCAGCATCAATTTCACCGGCAGTCACATACCGGATTACTGCTGCGTCATCATGCACCTCATTTGTCCAGCCATTGTACGCATCTGCCATATCCTGCAGCTCTGCTGCGGTGTCCTGCAGCTGGGTGATGGGGAGCTGAGCGCTGCGCGTGGTGAAAGCACAGACAGGGGTGTGCGCATACCCCCCAGCACGCGCAGCGAGAGAGCTGCATGTTGGGCACGGTCCCATCTCGGGCATGGGAAGCGGGTCATCAATCACGCAGGTCTCTGTTATGGCATCGATGTGCAGGTAGTCTGTTGTTGTCTTACGGGGCAGGCAGTCAATGAATGCCAACTGGAAGGAGACCTGCTGTGAGGTGTTGTGCGCAAGCATGAATGAAATGGCATGCGGTGTGTGATGCTCTGTGCATGGTTCAAGACGTGCGCCTGTGATGTCAGTTGTGGACTCAGCTGGCAAGCGTGACAAGCAGTCCGCATTCTGGTGTCTGACACCAGGTCTGTGCACAATGGTGAACTCATAGGGTTGCAATGCCAGGACCCACCGCGCGTGCATGCCTGTGAGGTCGTGTTTCTGCATCAACCATGTGAGCGGCTGGTGATCCGTGACAAGGGTGAATGGAACGCCATGTAAGTACACATGCAGAGATTTGATGGCCCACACTGCTGCAAGCATTTCTCCTTGGAATGCCACATAATTTTTTTCTCCCGCGCTGAGCGAGCGCGAAATGCATGCGACCATGTACTCATTGCCCACATCATCCTTCTGACCCAGTACGGCGCCAATGCCATTCTTGGACCAGTCAGTGTGGAGGATCAGGGGCCGTTCAGGGTCAATGTGCTTGATTGCTTTGCCGGGTGTGCATAACTCTTGCTTGAGTGTGTCAAATGCGTCCTCCTCGGCTGGCCCCCACAGCCACTTGGTGCCATCTTTTGTGAGTGCATAAATCGGCCGGGCGATCGCACTAAAATTTGGTACAAAGCAGCGGTAGTAATTGTAGAACCCCATTATACTCCTGACCTCTGCCACATTGTTGGGGGCTCGCATGTCGCGAATTGCTTGTACTTTAGCGTCCTCTGGGCGGATGCCGTATGCACTGATGTTAAAGCCCAGAAATTCAACGGTTGCTGCGCCCACGATGGTCTTGTCGGGATGTGCTTTTAGGTTGCAGCCGATGAGCATGTCTAGGGTGCGTGCAACATGCTGGACGTGTTCCTCTGCGGTAGCGCTGTACACCAGAATATCATCCACGAAACTGCAAGCAATGCCCAACAGCCCATTCTTGAGGATTTCTGCATCCATGATGCGCTGGAAGTGCGCGGTGGCATTTCTGGCACCGAAGGGCATGCGCGTGAACATGAACAGGCGGTTTGCCCAGAAGAAAGTGGTCTTTTCCATGTCCTTGGGGTCAATGGGAACTTGGTGGTACCCCGCACGTAAGTCTATCTTTGTAAAGAACGAGGCGCCTTGCAGGTTTCTGAACAGCACTTCAGGAACGTGCATGCCGTATGCGTCCCTGACTGTGACAGCGTTCAGTTTGCGTAGGTCGATGCAGAACCGACGTTCAGTGTAATTTCCGTCTGCATCCTTTTTGGACGGCTGGACCGTCTCGCTTGCATACTGTGCGCCCACAGGCGTGGCCTGAATGATGCCACATTTTAGCAGTTCACCGCATTTCTCATCCACGATCTCCCTCTCAATTTTGGACTTTGGTCGCTGCCGGGATTGCACCGGTTCGTCGGTTGTGAGTTGTATGGTGAATGGGCCCACTGTCCCATTATAAGATCCCAAATCGCTCACTTCATATGCAAACGCAGCAGATTTGCGCGAGCATATTTGTGTGCGCAAGCGCGCGTTTAGCTCAGGGCTCAGGCCGGGGTGGTTGCCAAACACCACCCCCAAATCAGGATCTTTGACGTAACCGGCCCCCATGGGAATGGACTCATGCCCACCCGGCAGGACTGAGAGCACTGGGCGCTCTTGCACTTGCATCATGGCGCTAATGCGCACTGTGGGCACGTAAGGTGGTGGCATGAAGCGCGCGATGTAGGGCAGGCCGGTGCAGCACAGCAGGAACGTGAACAGCGCGCACCACTTGCCCCAGACCGTCCCCGAGCGTTCACCTGAGCTGGTGCGGTTGCGCTGCTGTTGGCGTGGCGGCGGTGCCGTGTGCTGCCGTGGTGCTTGGTTGACTGGGGGCCCAAACATGTGGCTGGCCGTTGCGGCTGCTGGGCGGGGTGCCTGCACTGAGTGGGTGGCATCAGAGGCGTGCGCAGGAAAGGCAGCCATGCACACAACACAATGGACAGCAGCACTATGGGTGCTGGCGAGCAGCGGTCCTTTGCAAATCAGTGGAACGGATGCCATGGTGGACTCATCCCCATAGTGCTTGTTGGGGCGATAACCCAGCATCTCAATGGTAGAGTCAGGCACTGCTCCCCAGTCATCAATGACAGCTACCCCCAGCAGCAGGTCATACATTGGTGCATCCCCCATGTCCATGACCAAGAACTTGCGTGCGTCCGGTGTGTAGGTGGCGCCCTCCTGCGCCGTGCCCTCACTGAGCACACAGGTCACTTCACCCCTCACCTCCATTGGCACGCAGCCCTCGCCGCCCAAGGCGTGCTTGACCATGACAGGCTGTGGCGGCTTGAAGTACAGGATGCCGTGCGCGTCAGCGAACTTCTTGCTCATGAGGTTAGGCTCGCTACCTGTGTCCAGCAGGGCCACTGATGCGGAGCAGGACACTCCGTTGTACACCACCGTGAGGTGCGAGGCAGGCACGCGGTACAGGCCCCTCTTGCGTGGGGGCTGAGGCTGGGCCGTTGCCAGTGCGATTGGTTGCACTTCAGGCACCGGCAGGATGTCAGTGCGCGACAACAAACCCACTGCGGTGGCAGCAGGCACAGTGACTGAGACAATGGCAGATGGGTTGGCTGCCAGCTCCTGCAACTGCTCCTGTGTGAGTGTGGCCAGGGGCATTGTGATGGTGGCCTCTGCGCTGGGCTGGATCTTGCCTGCGGATGGTGTCTGCATGGGTGGTACGTGAGCGTCAGGCATGGCAGCTGGTGCACGGGCCTCTGGCTCTGCAGGGGTTGGCGGGTTGCACAGCTGCTGCCCGTCTGCGTTGCGAGCAGAGCGGAGCACTCTGTCGTTGGGCGTGCGCATGGCAAATGAGCGAGGAAGCGCTGCGCAGTGCTGCAACGCGAACGAGGAGCATTGCTTGGGTGGGTACTCGATAGGCGCCCCACTGGGGAAAACGTACGCCGCCGCCATAGAGGCGCGCCGCTGCTCAGATGCAGGTAGCAGGGCAGGCAGGGCGTGCTGGCCTTGCGGTGGGCGGGTGTAATAGCCATGTGGCCTTGGCATGGGGCATGGCTGAGTGTGGTGGTGGTGCGTGTTGCAGGGGCGGTGTGGGGGAAACCGTGGCTGCGACGTCTGGCCCACCTGGGATGTGCGCGCGTCTTGTGGTGACCGCCGCGGTGCAGAAGCTGCAGCGTACGAGTGGTACGACTGGTGGCCTGCAACTGGTGGTGGCTGTTGGACAGGGTGGCGTTGAAGCTGCTGCACGGTTGCCTTGAGTGCTCGCACCTCCTCTGCCAGGCCTTGCGCTTCGGCCGTACCTGACTGGGCTGCCCCAAAGGAGTAGCTCTGCTGCCGCTCAGCCTGCAGGACTCTGCACTCCTGCGCGCTGTGGGTGGCAGTGGGGTGGGCACGCGTTGTGCTGCACTTGCCTGTTCTGTCGCGCGGCAGAGGGAGTCGCCTGGAAGGAGGTGTCTGCTGCTGCTTTGTGCTGCTCGGTGGGCTTGCTCACGCTGCTCATGCTGCTCGCACTGCTGCTCAGACCCATGCGCGCCACCCGCTCAGCCACCTTGCATAATGTGGCCAATGTGCACTCGTCACCTTTGGACAGGAACGTGGACGTGAGCTGGAGGTGCACCTGCGCGTTTTTCTCCACTGCCTTGATCAGTGTGCGCATCGCCTCGCCTTCGTCCATGTGCGTGCGCTCGTGCAGCTCAGTGAAGCGCATGATGAACGCGCTCACCTGCTCTCTGGGCGCCAAGCGCAGTGCCACCAACTCCGCGGTCGGGTCGGGAACGAGATGGCTGAACTCAGCCTGCAGCTCCTGCAGGAGGACTGTGGTGGCAGCGGACACCGTCATGGGAGCAAAGTGCGCCTTTCGCGCGGTGAACCACTTGAGGGCCTCGCTCCTATACGGAAAGGCTACAGTGGAGAACAAGTTGAGCAGGTGGGGCGTGTCAATCCTGTCCTCGTTGCACTCCACCCATCCCTTCAGCAAGTGCGTGAAGTGCTGCAGGTCGTCTGCAGGCTCGCCCCTGAAGATAGGAAGCTGCTTGACCGGCATGTTTAATGCAGTGGTCATTGGTGTGTGGAGCTGGGTTGCCCCGTCTTGGGCCTGGTGCGGCGTGTGGTATGCCTCTGGTGGAGGCGAGTGGATGCGGTCTGGAGAGCCGGTCGTGTCGGCTCCGGATCGAAGTGTTACTATGTCTAAGCAATCAATGATAAAGGGACCCTGGAACAGGAGGCGGCAGCCAGCTAGGTGTACGTTATTTGTGTTGCATTTAGTTGAGGTGAAAAAAACCAAGAAAAGGACGCACGCGAGTGCGTCAGCCCCATCAGCGCGGGAGGAAGAGCACCACC
>PUMO01000086.1 GCA_003551405.1 Mollicutes bacterium
CGATTTATCGCCAGACTATGTATATGCTGTTCATGATTTCTACCATTATCATTTTCCTTTACGGGGGACGACAAGTTGTTGCAGGCACGTTATCGGTTGGTGTACTAAGCAGTTTTTACTTTTACTTGCGCCGGTTCTTTGAACCGATCCAACAACTTGCTGAACAGTTTAATGTCATTCAATCCGCATTTGCATCAAGTGAACGGATCTTTGCGATTTTGGATGAAAAGCCACAAGTGCTTGATGACCCTGAGGCCATTGAACTCGATGATGTTGAAGGTGAGATTGAATTTCGTGATGTATGGTTCCGCTATGTTGAAGACGAATGGGTCTTAAAAGGTGTCAGTTTTCATGTAAACCCTAAAGAATCTGTCGCCTTTGTCGGTGCGACGGGTGCGGGTAAAACAACCATTTTATCCTTGTTGACACGGGATTATGATATTCAGGGTGGCCAAATTTTTCTTGATGGTATTGACATCACTAAAATTAAAATATCTTCACTGCGCAAGTTTGTCGGCGTCATGCTTCAGGATGTCTTTATGTTCTCAGGAACCATAAGAAGTAACATCACTCTGCGTGCCGATGATGATTTTACCGACGAAGAAGTTAAGGAAGCCGCTGAATATGTTGGCGCCGATAAGTTCATTGAAAAACAAAACAACGGTTACTTAGAACCAGTGCGCGAACGCGGAAACAATTTTTCTGCGGGTCAGCGTCAATTGATTAGTTTTGCGCGCACACTGGCGCACAAACCTCGTATTATGATTCTTGATGAAGCGACCGCAAACATTGACACTGAAACAGAAGAACTCATTCAGGAATCGCTTAAAAAGATGATGAGTATTGGAACCATGCTTATTGTGGCGCACCGCCTTTCAACGATTCAACACGTTGATAAAATCATTGTGCTTCAACAAGGTGAAATCCTTGAACAAGGCAGTCACCAGGAGCTCTTAAGACAAAAGGGCCATTATTATTACCTCTATAAATTACAATACGAAGAAGCGTAATCTCAAAACAACCCTTGCTAAGGATGCAAGGGTTGTTTCATTCATTGCACTAACCGATTATTATTAGTATAATGATTGTAAGTGAGGGGGATAAGCCATGATGGTTTTGTTAACATTTGTTTTAGCAATGCTTGTCATGATTGATTATCATTATCGTTATAAGACTGAGACCATGCTTCATTTTAAAAACGACCATACATTAAGCATTATATATGTAGTTAATCATTACAACGATCATGTCCAGTCTGCAATTGATCAAATGGCAACCATGAAACATGAATTGATCATTGTTGATGTTGATGGTGCATTTGAAGGCACCTTACCAGATGGTGTAAGACATGTAAGCTTTGAAAGTTCGCCAGGGACTAGAACCATCACACGATTGTTTGATGCGTACCGTAAAGGCGTTAATGACGCGACGCATCCATATTTGCTTTTTATGGATGATACCCACATGCTTACTCAATTAAAAACATTGAATACGCTTGCGGACAATTTGAGTGAAAATCAAATTCTTACCATGAAACCGTCCTATCCATTTCGTGAAAAGCATGAAGGATATGCGATGTTTTATGATTTGTTCGATGACATGCAGTTTACCAATGAAAAGATTAATCCGCATTTTTTTCTCATGAAAGAAGAGACCGTTTCCTTTTGTGAACTATTTGAAAGTGCTTTGAATGACCTTGAAGCTCTGGAATACTATGCACACATGAAAAACATCAGTATTGTGCATGCGACGAACCAACGTAACTTGTTTAAATTGGACAGTGGCGCGGGCTATAAACTGAAAACACGCACCATGATTGATACCATTAGTGAGGCGGGACGAATGTTTTTGTTCTCACGTGTCATTTTATTCATGTTTGTGTTTCATCTTTTTTATATTTTTGCATTTTGGTACTGGAACATGTTCAGTCCTTTCGCGCTCATCATTGTGCCCATCACTTATTATGTTGCCATGTACAATTCTCACCGTGCCCATCCCATCAATTATGTTTTGTTACCGATGTACATGCTCTATTTTGATGGGGTGTTGATTGTTGGGATCATTAGAAAAATCATTAAAAAAATTGGTTCTATAAAACCATCTGCTAAACCAAATTAAGAAGGAGTGTTAACAATGCAACAAATCAAACTGAACAATGGGGTAACCATACCGCAACTGGGTCTGGGCACCTTTCGGGCAAAAGATAACGAAGCCTATGAATCCGTCCTCCACGCACTTAAAAGTGGGTATCGTCATATTGATACTGCCTCGATTTATGGCAACGAAGAACAAGTCGGAAAAGCCATCAAGGATTCTGGCATCCCACGTGAAGATATTTTTGTGACTACTAAACTTTTCAACAGTGACCAAGGCTATCTTAAAGCTAAAAAAGCATTAAAACGATCACTTCAAAGACTGGATTTAGATTATGTGGACCTTTATTTGATTCACTGGCCCCAGTCTTATGAACTGACTGCCGATTCGTATCAGGCCATGGAAGAGATGTATTTGGATGGTCTTACACGAGCAATTGGGGTTTCCAATTTCAATTTCCACCATCTCGAACACTTGTTTGAAACCGCAGAGATTATCCCGCAAGTTAATCAAGTGGAAACCCATGTCTTTGTACAAAACCATAAACTTCAGGAATTCTGCATGAAAAACGGCATCTATCTTGAAGCCTATGCACCGGTGGCTTCCCATGAAATTGAACGTGTGCTTGAAAATGAAACCTTGAGTGAGATTGCAAATAAATACAATAAATCCAATCCTCAAATAGCAATCAAGTATTTGCTTGAACGCGACATCATTGTTATCCCCAAATCCGTGACACCAAAACGCATTGAAGAAAATATTGATTTGTTTGATTTTTCACTGATGGATGAAGAAATTGAAAAGATTGATGGCTTGAACCGTGGCCGCAAACTTTTCCCAGACCCAGATAACATAGGGTAATACACGGAGTGTGAACCATGCCAAACCCAACGACACTTGAAATGCCATTATTGATAGGGTTAATCAGTGCGCTTTTTATGATAGGCGCACTGATTGTTTTTGCGGTGAGTCGCATCATTAAACTAAGACGCCTCGAAAAACAAGTTTATAAAGATCCGCTTACTGATTTGTACCGCTCAACATACTTGGAGAAGAATTTTTCTGATTTTTTAGTTAAAGCAGATTTGAACCTGTCGTTTTACTATGTCAATATTGATAACTTTAAAAATTATAACGACATGTTCGGTTTCAATCTGACCGACATATTACTAAAGCAATTTTCGGCGCGCTTAAAAGAAATAGCGCCGACAGAAGAGTATGTCTTCAGGGTACATAGTGATCGCTTTATTGTTTTGAGCCCGACAAAAAAAGATGCAGAAGGGGGATTTACAGACCAATTATTAAATAAGCTAAAAAAGCCCTATACAGTGGAAGAACATGCCTTTAGACTCACTGTCTCGATTGGCCGTTATGATATCAATGAAAGTGCCCCAACGTATCATGATGTGCTTTTGAAAAGTGAACTGGCCCATGAAGAGGCCAAGCGCATCGGTAAAGACCAACTGGTTGTGTATTCCCAAAAGCTGCGCAAAGAGCACCAAAACATGTTTGATATGTACCGTTTTATAAAAGACGCCCTGAACAATGATTCGTTTTACATGGAATTTCAACCCATTCTCAGAACACAAGAACAAACCATTGCTGGTGTTGAATCATTGATTCGTTTCGACCTTAAACATAAGCTTCTGTTTCCAGCAGACATTATCAGGTATGCAGAGAAATTTAATATGATTGAGCTGATTGACCGTTATGTCATCGAACAATCATTTAATGCATTCAAATCGTTTTAGGAACATGACGTGCCCCTTGACTTCATTGCGGTGAACATATCAAGTTCGGAAGTGCTTAACGAAGACTTTTTTGATTTTATTGAATCTACCGCCAAAACTTATGAAATCAACCCAAGTGACGTCGTGATTGAATTCACTGAGACCGTTGACCCTGAACGCCTTGAAAATGAATCACGGTTCATACGC
The DNA here is from genome assembly GCA_003551405.1 of Mollicutes bacterium. Taxonomy (GTDB): domain Bacteria; phylum Bacillota_I; class Bacilli_A; order Izemoplasmatales; family Izemoplasmataceae; genus B1SED10-225. The sequence goes on from PUMO01000086.1 coordinate 4,032, forward strand.
AGGCTGCGAAGCATCGGATTCAAAGTTGCGATTGATGATTTTGGCTCTGGGTATTCTAGTATGATCAGACTTTCAAAAACGACCCTTGATCGCATTAAAATTGATAAATCCTTTGTGACTGACATTGTCAATTCAAACTCAAACCAAGCGCTAATTAAGGCTATGGTTGATCTTGGTCGCGCATTCAATATCGATGTGGTAGTAGAAGGGGTGGAAACAAAAGAAGAATACGATTTCATGCGTCAACAAGCGATACAATATATTCAAGGCTATTACTTTTATAAGGGTATGGAAGCAAATGAAATTATCCGTTTGTTCGCAAAACATTAAAGTTTAAATACGAATTGTATTTATTAAAAATAATTATGTAGGATTTAACGGCTTTATTTGGCGCTTTAAAATTGCAATGTTCATATTTCTGTGATAAACTAGGCTGTGAAATTAGGTTTCTATTACTTTTTTGAAGGAGATGAGATTGCTTAATGGGAATTTTGAAGCGTTTGTTTGGTAAAAAGAAAAAAGTTGAAAAGGAAGACACTTCTGAACCTAAAAAAGAACAGGTTCAAGATACGTCGCGTGATGTGTCACTTGATGAAGTCAAAGATGAGCTTAACAGTTTGGAAACAGTAGAAAAAGATTCAGACATTGAAAATCAAACGGTTGAGAGTAAAACAGAAAAAGAATCTGTTGGCGATGAAGACAAAGAATCAACGACTACTAAGACCGATCAATCTAAACCAAAAACACCGCCCAAACAAACTGAGTCTAAAGACGATTCAACCCAAGAGTATCACATCAAGAAGCACTCTGAAGGCTGGCAAATTTGGCCAGTCGGCGGCAAAAAAGCATTGCGAGTGTTTAGTTATCAAAAAGAAGCCATTGACTATGCAAAAGAACAGAATCTGAATTTCAAGGTTTTCAAAGCAGACGGTTCACCCCGTCAATAATAAAACCTACACACGTAGGTTTTATTTTTAACTTAGTAAGTGACACTCTGTCATAAAAGGATGATAATCATGCCCTCACAAACATTTTTTAATCTTTCAAAAAACAAAAGAGAGCGCATTGAAGATAAAGCGCGCGACGTGTTTTTGGATATGCCTTATAACAAAGTTTCCATTTCTCAGATCGTCAAAGCGGTGAATATTCCAAGGGGAAGCTTTTATCAGTATTTTGAAAACTTGGAAGATTTATATCAATATCTTTATTCTCAGACCCTATCAAAATATGAAGAATTTACGTTTAATCAACTAAGACGTTCAACGAATGCTGAACTCTTCAGTTTTATGCGTGCTTCGTTTAAAAAAGATTATGAGTATCTTAAAAGCATCGATTATTTTGAATTGATGCGTAAATTTTTTAAGGAACGCAACATGATCGGCATCAATCTTGAAGCCAACGAAACACGGCGGAACCGATTTCACGATGAATGTTTGAAAAAACTTAATACCCACGTGATTGATGACTTATCGCATGAAAAGAAAATAAAGACCATGCGTTTGATCAATCACCTTAAATTTCAAATGATTCACAAATCCATCAATAAACGTGCCACCTTTGAGGAAACTTACACTGACTACAAATTTTATCTTTCCTTGATTGAAAACGGTGTGAAAGGACCTGTCCATCATGCGTGATATATTCAGATTGATTCGCTATGCCAAACGGTTTAAGGGCTTTGTGCTTATTGCGGTTTTGACCATGATTGTCCAAGTGTTTGTCAGTTTTTACATACCGTTTTTAATGATAGACATCATCGATGTCCATTTGCCCGCTCAAGCTTTTGACGCCGTACTTAATACGGCCATGATTATGCTGGCCTTAGCGTTTGCGGGCATTTTGAGCGGCATTGTCAACACCTATACGTCACAGTATATTTCCCAGTACGCCAGTGCTGATTTGAGACTAGAATTATTTGAAAAGATTCAACAGCTTTCATTTAAAAATGTTGATGACTTCAAGCAAAGTCGACTGATTACCAATGCGACCAATGATGTCTTGCGTGTGCAAATGTTTTTTACCATGATGTTTCGCATCATCATTCGCGCACCGCTAATGATTGTGACAGGCATGGTTTTGGCTTTACAAACCTCCATGCTTTTATCTCAAGTGTTTTTTGTGACGATTCCCTTGCTTGTCATCAGTATTGTCATCATCATGTTTTTTGCGTATCCACGTTTCAAAAAAGTTCAATATGCCCTGGATGATGTGAACAATGTCGTGCTTGAAAATGCCAATGCGCCGCAAGTGATTAAGTCATTTGTTTCACAGGATCATGAGGTCGAACGCTTTGAAGCGACCAACGAACACTACCGCAAAGTGAATACGTCCGCTGAAGGTGTGATGGCATTTGCGGAACCGGTGATTCAGTTCATTTTCAATCTTGGTATTGCGGGGATCTTATTGCTTGCGGCCTTTTATTTGAACACCGGCGCGCTTATGACCAACGGCACCCCGCAAATCGGGGTCATCATGGCCTTTCAAACTTACTCCATGCAGATTCTTGTCGGTTTGATGA
>PUMO01000141.1 GCA_003551405.1 Mollicutes bacterium
TGTGATGAATATTTCGTCAGCGGTCAATATTTTGGATAGTACCGATGCGGCCATGCTTAAAAAAACCGTTGGTGACAGTGTCATGGATAGCTTTTATGAAATAAGGCCCGATAAGTATCGCGCGATGGTGAAACGGTTGTCTGGCAAGGATGATTCACGCCTTAGATCACAATTGATTCATTTTTATGATGCGCTTATGTATTTTGAGGCCCCTGAAAACTTTTTGCACAGCATGGAAAGCGAATATTTCACACGTGAGATGTTTGAAACACTGTTTTCGAACTATGAATCGATTATTTTTGAAAAAGTTGCCTTAATCGAATCATCGCTCAATGCACTCAATCAGATTCCTTTTGAGCATGAAGCAAGCAAAAAGTACGTGGATGATTTGAACCAGGCGCTTATCCCCTTGTTAAACGCAGAAGACTATGATGAACTGAGTAAACGTGTCCATACGTTTAAGATGCCAACGCTTCCAAGAAAGAAAGATCCGCTTTTGAAAGAAGAAAAAGCCATGATTGAGGCTTATCGTGATCAGTCTGTCAAACCCTTGCTTGAGGAATTGACGGGCAAAGGCGATAAACTTGGGGACGTGGCGGATTCAAAGGAGACGCATGCCAAAGCGTTTTTTCAAACTGAAGCTGATGCGATGACGCTTATAAATCTTTTAAAAATGTTTGAAGAACGTTACATGGCCGAACAAATGAAAAAAGAAACGTTTGATTATGGCAGTGTTGCTCGATTAGTGCTTAAAATCATACGCAGTCATTCATCACTCCGCGATGAAATAAAAGACGGCATCAATGAAATCATGGTTGATGAATACCAGGATACGAATGCGCTTCAAGAGCAGTTTTTAAGCGAAATCAAACGTGATAATCTTTATATGGTAGGGGATGTCAAGCAATCGATATATCGATTCAGAAATGCTGATCCAAGTATTTTTTCTAGGAAATATACCACATTTAAAAACGATCCATCCAAGGGTGAAGTCATTGATTTAAATGCCAATTTCAGAAGCCGAAAAGAAGTCCTTGAAGGCATTAACACAATATTTGCGCCAATGATGGATGCGACCATTGGCGGCATCGATTATGATGAAAAGCAATCACTAAGCGCCGGCAATCAATCCTTTGAGTCAGTGAAGGATGCTTCAAATCCTAATGGACTTACGATTCATGTGTATGAAAAAGAAGCGTATGAGTCGATGTTCAAAGGCACCCTTTCGCATAATGAAATCGAACTGCTTCATATTGCTAAAGACATCAAAAAGAAGGTAAATCGCGGCATGCGTCTAAAAAAAGATGACACCCTTGAACAGGCAACATACGGCGACTTCACAGTCTTAATCGACCGCGCCAGCAAATTTGAAGACGCCCGCAGAATATTTGCGTATGTCGGGGTGCCATTAACTGTCCATAAATCGCCCGATTTTACAGTTCATGATGAAATCATGGTGATGCGTCAGCTTTTGACACTGGTAGTCGCACTTGATGATAAAACCATATATGAAGCCTATTTCCGTCATGCATTCATGAGTGTGGTGCGTTCTTTCATCAGTGATAGTGAAGACGATGATGCGGTTAAACAAGTGCTTGATTTTCCCAAGACATATCCGGGAAAAGATGAACTGCTCGGGATGGTTCATGGGCCGTTTTCAACCATGTTTGCATCATTAAAAGCACTCAGTCATCTGAAAAGGGTTGCGCCCATTGATGAAACCGTGTCGTGTGCTTACGAATGGTTTAATGTGTATGAAAAGACCGCGCGAAAAAGTGATACAGCGTCCATGATTGAACGCCTTGATAAATTACTCGACCTTGCCAAACAAAAAGCATCGCAAGGCATGAATCTAAAAACATTCATCCAATATTTCCAGCAAGTGGTTGAAGACGATACCATAACCCTCGATACACAGTCTGCGGATATTTTTGAAACGAATAAAGTTAACATCATGACCATTCACAAATCCAAGGGGTTAGAGTTTCCTGTTGTCTACATGCCGCATCTGGGCAATGGGTTCATATTCAGGGATATGAACAACATGCGGCTGCGTGAGGATCTGGGTATTTTGATTCCGCATGAATACGATGGACTTGATAAGCATTTCCTTTATCGTTTGGCGACAACCCTGGACATCACCGATGTTATTTCTGAGAGACTGCGGTTGTTTTATGTTGCCATGACGCGTGCGGTTGAACAGCTTCATCTGGTTTATCAGGATGATGAAGCGGCATTAATGCCAAGACGCGATGACACCAACCGTGTCAATAAAGCCTTTAGACGACGGTTGAAATCTTTTGAAGACGTCATTGGTGCACTTAAAGATAGCTTAAAAGGTCGGTCTAAAACCATTGGGCTTGCGTCCTTTGAAGACGATACAGAGTATATTAAACACCTACAAACGGATGCATCGCTTACACCCGGAACGAAGAAAAAGACGTATGAAGCCCAACCCGAGACGCCGGCACCTATTAAAGAACAGTCCTTTTCAAGCGGGATTGATACATGGATTGATGCTGAAACCCATAATACGCTGGCCCGCGGAAACTGGCTTCATGATGCGCTTGAAAATCTTGATTTTTTTGAGCCGATCGAACCCCAACTCGCCTTGTTTAATATGGAAGAATCAGACAAGGATAAGATTCGTGCCTTTTTTGAATCCGATATCTTTTCCCGGTTTAATTATCGAAAAGTATATAAGGAATACCCGTTTGCTTATAAAGATGATGAAGGGCAGAAAACAGGATTTATCGACTTACTTTTGGAAACAGATGACGCATTCATCATCATTGATTATAAACTGAAAAACATAGATAAACCGGAATATAAAGCTCAAATTGAGGGGTATGCCAATATGATTGCGTCAATGACCAAAAAACCAGTACATGGTTATTTATATTCCTTGTTGGACGAGCGGTTCAAACAAATACTGTGAGGTGTGTGCCATGATTGATTTGAGAGGTGTTATAAAAAGTTATAAACAAGGCGACGTGACCACACAAGCTCTTAGGGGTGTGGACGCCCACATCCCCAAACAAAGCTTTTTAATTGTGCTTGGGCCTTCAGGTTCAGGGAAAAGCACATTGCTTAATTTGATGGGCGCGCTTGATTTACCCACTGAAGGGACTGTGTCTGTGAATGATGCGATAATTAGTGAAATGGGCAGTAAAACGCGCAGTCAATTTCGCCGCAAGCATGTTGGTTTCGTCTTTCAGGATTATAATGTGCTTAATACACTTAGTGTGAAAGAAAACATTGAATTGGGCCAATATCTCTCTAAGCGCCCCATGTCCATTGATGAGGCGCTTAGGGCGGTTGGACTAAGTGGATACGAGACGCGCTATCCATACGAACTCAGTGGTGGCGAGCGCCAGCGACTCTCAATTGCACGCGCCATTGTTAAACGTCCGGATATCTTGTTTTGTGATGAACCGACTGGGTCACTCGATGAAACGCTCGCCAAAGACGTACTCAGCGTGATTCAATCACTGAATGAAACATACGGAACCACTGTCATATTGATTACCCACAATGAAGCCCTTCGCCATATAGGCAGCCATGTCATGCGCTTAAAAAGCGGCCATATTGATAGTTTCACAAAAAACCATGAACCCAAATCGATTAAGGACATCACATTTTGAAACCACTCATACTGCATACCGTCCGGTTGTTGAAGGGCCAATGGCGTTCATTGTTGTTGCTCGGTGTGATTCTTGCGCTCTCAGCCTTCACCTATAGTGTGGTGCATTTGGGGGTTGGCACTATTGAAGAAAACACCGATGCGTATTTTGAGTCACATGTACAAGAGGACTTTTCAATCATAACCACCCCAACGATTGCGAGCAGTGAAAGAGAGGCACTTGAAAATTGTCCGTTTGCGTTTAGCATAGAAGCGCTATATGATGCGTCCCCATCATGTTTTGAAGCATTGATGGATCACCGTGTTGAAACATTTGACGCATATGGTGAGGCGACCCTTGAAGCGCGCATCTATAAAGATGGTGTCATTCGCGAAAACGAAGATGCCCATGATATTCGTGTCTTCTTGGACGGTGACACCATTAATAAGACATATTTGGAAGCGGGATCCATGCCAACAGGGGATGATGAGATTGCGATTTTGTCCAATTATGCTTCACACAATGGCTATACCCTTGGAGACACTTTGGAAACGGAAGGAAAAAGTTATACCATTACCGGCTTTATTTTACTTCCCGATTATAACTTGCCCGCGATTCAACATCCTTTATTTTTCATGAGTGAGACCCAGACACTCGCTGTGATGGACAAATCAGCATTTGATGATTATGGCGGAAGCATTGATGCCCATATTGCCGGTGTTTTTGATTCGGAATCTTTTGATTTGTCAGTTTACAGCGAAGCTGATAGCTATCTGCACGGTTTGTTAACTGAAAATAATCTTCGAAGCGGTGCTGTTTATGCAGAAATTGAAGGGTCGCGCGGTGCGTCGCTTGCGCTCAGTGTTTTAATTGCGTTCATTGGTATCGTTGTGGTGGGTCTGATGCTTAAAAAGGCGGTGGACCGCTCCAAGCGTCCCTTTGGTGTTCTTAAGGCGCTCGGTCTTAATTTCAAAGAAATTACGCTGCCCTTTTTATTGCTTGTCACCTTGTTTTCTCTTTTTTTCCTACTTGTAGGGACGATACTAGGGTGGACCTTTGCGCCTTCGCTTCAGCAGTTTTTTCTAATGATTTATCTGTTGCCTGAAGGTGTTGTTTCGCTAAATATTTCCACCGTCATGGTCAGTGTACTCGTGCCCTTTTTTGTACTTCTGAGCTTAAGTCTAATTATAATCCGTCGCTTACTGGGTAAAGAGCCTGTTGTTTTAATGCGCCCGCTAAGCTCTGTAGAACGAACCATTCGGTTTAAAAGGATGCGACGTTTGCTTGCCAGGGCCCCTTTTTTCACTCGGTTTCAACTTGCATTTTTAACGCGTAATCTTTTAAAGACAACGGTATTTACAATCGGTGTGATTCTTTCAGTGTTTTTAGCCTTTTTAGCCTTTGCGTTGGATGGGGTGTTTGACGAAACACTCGATGCTTACTACGAAAGTATTGATGTGACCCATACGGCCCATTTGCTTGGCGAAACCAATCCCCCGGATGAAGGTGAAAGGGTGATTGAAGTGGACGGACGCATGCATGATACTCAAGCCTTTGTGATTGGCCTTGATGCTGCGCAGACGCTTCACCCCCTGGAAGATGAAAATGGTGCGTCTTTGCTTGGGGACCTTAACGAAGGCGCAGTCATTTCAAAAAGTTTCCAGCTTTTATCCGGCCTTGAAGTCGGTGATGAAGCGACACTGAACTTATATGGTGAACAGAAACAAGTCACCATCGAGGGTGTGGCGGACATTTACCCTGGCAATCATGTTTTTATGGACCGTGCGTCCCTTAGTGAAAGCTTTTTGGATTCACTGGATTTTTATAATGCACTTTACCATGACGCCCCTTTTGACAATGATTATGACCGCGTGATTGAAACTGAAAACATCCTCGCTTCAAGTGAGCAAATCAATGAAGTTATCATGCGTGTGCTATATGTCATGATTGTGAGTGCCATCGTCATCGGTGTCATCATCATGGCGCTCCTTACTGGTGTAACCATCAGTGACAATGGCTATAACATCGCCCTTCTAAAAGTACTTGGTTACAACAATAAAGAAATTGGTCGCATGATTCTTGGCGGGTATAACAAAATGCTGGTGCTTGGCTTTATCATAGCCATTCCAATCAGTCTTGTCAGTTTTTCGGTAATGACCCAACTGTTTGCGGATGTTTATTCACTGGTATGGCCAATGCGCATTCATGTGTGGCAAATATTTATGATTTTTGTGCTTTATGGTATGATTTATATGATTGTTGCGATGCGTGCACGCCGTGAAATCGAACGTGTTTCACTGCAAAAAGCATTAAAAATTTATCAAGACTAGAGGTGCTTATGAAAGAAGGAAGAATTATTAAACTCATTGGCGGACAATATAGCGTCATCGATACGGATGAAGAAACCCACATCCTTAAACCGCGCGGCATCTTCAGACATCATAATGAAAGCCCCAAAGTTGGGGATTGGGTTCAGTTTGATGAGGGGTTGATACAAACGGTATCGCCGCGCTTTAATGACTTAGTACGTCCGCCGATCGCAAATGTCGATCAAGCCGTACTGATCAATTCACTCAAACGGCCTGATTTCTCCTTCTTTTTGCTTGATCGGTTCTTATTGATGGCTGAAAGTGAAGCGATTCGTCCGGTGATTGTCGTCAATAAGATAGATGCCATCAGTGATGCGGCCCTTAACCAAATTAAGCAGGTCTTGACCTACTATGCGTCATATTTTGATGTCTTTTACGTGAGCGCCAAGGACCCTAAAACCTTAGGGGACCTCCCCAACATTTTCACCGATAAAATCAGTGTATTTGCCGGTCAAAGCGGTGCAGGAAAAAGTGCGCTTCTCAATGCCCTAAACAGTGATTTTAAACTGATTGAAGGCGAAACATCCAAA
>PUMO01000032.1 GCA_003551405.1 Mollicutes bacterium
ATTGATGCACTATATTAAAGGACCGGACTTCCCAACCGGAGGGACCATTTTGGGTCTTAGCGGCTTAAGACAAGCCTATGAAACCGGGAATGGCTCGTTTAAAGTCCGTGCCAAAAGTACGGTTGAAGAACACCCAAGTGGGAAAAAGACCATAACAGTTACAGAAATACCATATCAGGTCAATAAGACGAGGCTCATTGAAAAAATTGCGGAGCTTGCCAAAGAAAAACGGATAGAAGGCATTACCGACTTACGTGATGAATCGAACCGTAACGGCATAAAAATCATTATTGAACTAAGCAAAGCAACCAGTGCGGAAGTCACGCTCAATAACTTATATAAGTTTTCACCGCTTCAAACGTCTTTTGGTATCAATATGCTTGCACTTGTGAACAATACGCCAAAAGTGTTGCCGCTTAAAGATACCATTCAACATTACGTTAATCATCAGATCGATGTCTTGACCCGTCGTAGTGAATATGATTTAGAAAAGGCTAAAGCGCGCGCTCATATTTTAGAAGGACTGCTTAAAGCGCTTGGTGATATCGATGCGGTTATTGAAGTAATCAAAAATGCTTATGATGATGCCGAAGCACAGCTTATCGAAGCGTTTGACCTTTCTGAAGCACAAGCCAAGGCCATCCTTGAGATGCGCCTACGTCGTCTTAGTGGTCTTGAACGTGAGAAGATCAACGATGAGCTTGATGGGTTGAAAGCTAAAATTGATGAACTAGAGACTATTCTTGCATCGGATGAAAAGAAACTTGAAGTCATTAAAGAACAACTCATCACCATTAAAGATACTTACGGCGATGCGCGACAAACTGAAATATCATTGTCCAATGATTTAGATTTGGAAGATGAAGACTTAATCCCACGTGAAGATGTCATTATCACCATTACAAAAGATGGCTATACTAAGCGCATGAACGCTGAAGCTTATAAAACCCAAAATCGCGGTGGTAAAGGCATGACAGGGATGAAAATGAACGAAGAAGACAGTGTGGAACATATCATTTATACATCCACGCATGATTACTTACTCTTTTTCACTAATGAAGGCAGGGTATATAAAACGAAAGCTTACCGTGTTCCTGAATTTTCTCGCACGTCAAAAGGGTTGCCTTTGGTGAATTTCCTTGAAATGTCTGAAGGAGAAAAACTCCAAACCGTCTCCCATATCGACGAATTTGAAAGTGAAAAATATTTCATCTTCATAACCACCAACGGTATTGTTAAACGCACACCGGTGAACGCTTATCAAAACATTCGCACATCCGGCATACGCGCAATTACTTTACGTGAGGACGATGAGCTTCATGATGTTAAACTAACCAACGGCAACAATGATATCATTATCGGAACAACCAATGGAAAAGCGCTTCGTTTCAATGAAAATGATGTCCGTTCCATGGGACGCACAGCCAGTGGTGTTAAGGGAATTGAACTCGCACCCTCCCATAAGGTTATTGGAACAGCTGTGGTCGATGATGTTCAAGATGAAATCTTAATCGTAACCAACAAAGGTTATGGCAAACGGACCAAAGCAGATGAATACCGACTACAAAATCGTGGCGGTAAAGGCGTTAAAACGGTCAATATCACCGATAAAAACGGTGGATTGGTCCGCCTCTCCAGTGTAAGTGGTGACGAAGATCTGATTATACTTTCCAACAAGGGAACCATGATCCGCATTCCAATCGATCAAGTTGCCTTGCTATCACGCGTCACCCAGGGCGTGCGTCTCATGCGTCTGAATAATGATCATCACGTTGCCGCAACTGCGCTTGTGCCTGCAAATGATGTTGAGGATGAAGAAACTCCAGATAATCCGTCTCTAAATGAAGACAATGAAAAAACAAAAGATTCACAGGCCAATGAGATTAAAGAAACAGAAGATAGTGAGATGCTTGAACCCGAGAGGGCCAAAAAAGCCAGTGAATCACCAAGCGAAAGCGAAGCATCACCCAAAACTGAATCAAACGATACTGAACCTGAAGATGAAAAAACCATGCAAGAAACAAATGATGATGAAGACGTGCAAACGCCACAACTAAAGTTATTTGACGATGAGTAGAGAATTGACAAACCTTAAATGGTTTGCTACACTCTAATTACATTAATACGATGATGAGGCGAAGTAGTTGGATTGTAATTTCAAGAGAGCCAGTGGTGCTGTGAACTGGTAATTACACCCAATGAAATCCACCTCTGAGTGGAGCTAATCCCTCCCGGTTCTCAGCCGTTATTTGCCAAAGTGAGTGCGTTTACGCACTAACTAGGGTGGCAACACGGGTCATTTATCCCGTCCCTTTGTGGGGACGGGTTTTTTTAATCTAATGCAAAAGGAGGCAACAACTATGCTCGATTTAAAAACCATTCGAGACAATTTAGAAGATGTTATTAAGCGCTTAAACGTACGTGGCGGGGATTTCAATTATCTTTATGATGTTTTAAAAGATGATGAGCGACGCCGTGAACTGATCAGTAAAATTGAACAAACCAAGGCCAACCGCAACAAAATAAGCAAAAAGATTGGTGAGTACAAGCGACAAGGCAAGGACGTCACCGATATCCTAAATTCCATTGAAAACGATAAAGCAAAAATCAATGAGATGAATGAGACACTCAAGACCCTTGAATCAAAAATTAACGACGCATTGTTAAACACCCCGAATTTACCACATAAAGACATTCCGGTGGGAAAAGATGATACTGAAAATATTGTACTAAGACATTATGGTGAAGTGCCCGCTTTTGATTTTGAAGCCAAGGCACACTGGGACTTGGCAGAATCCCTTGATATATTGGACTTTGATCGTGCAGCAAAAATCGCAAGCAGCCGGTTTGTAGTCTATAAAGGGTTGGGGGCGCGTTTAGAGCGTGCACTCATTAACTACATGATCGATACCCACATAGAAAAACACGGTTATGAAGAAGTGATGCTTCCATACATTGTCAATGGCCAAAGCATGCTTGCAAGCGGGCAATTTCCGAAATTTAAAGAAGATGCCTTCGCATTAAAAGATGACCGCGACCTTTATTTAAATCCGACTGCGGAAGTGCCAAGCATTAATTTACATCGAGACGAAATACTGGATGTACGCAATATGCCCAAACACTATGTGGCATTTACCACAGCCTTCCGCCAGGAAGCCGGAAGTGCCGGTCGCGACACGAGAGGCATCTTACGCCAGCATCAGTTTAATAAAGTTGAACTCATCAAATTCACCAAACCAGAAGATTCTTACAAAGAACTTGAAAAAATGGTTTCCAACAGTGAACAAATTCTTAAGGATCTCGACATTCCTTACCGCGTTGTTGAGATTTGTAGTGGCGACTTGGGATTTGCTATGGCAAAAACCTATGACATAGAAGTATACTTGCCAGCCTATGAGACATACCGAGAAATAGGAAGTCTATCCAATGCAGAGGACTACCAGGCGCGTCGAGGGAATATTCGTTTTAAGCGCGATAAGGATTCTAAAGCGGAGTTTGTCCATACGCTCAACGGTTCAGGCCTAGCAGTAGGGCGCACGGTCGTCGCCATTTTGGAAAATTACCAACAAGCTGATGGTTCTGTGAAAGTACCAACCGTGTTAAAACCGTATTTAAAAACTGATGTAATCAAATAAAGGAGAGTGTATTATGTTTAAGAAACAAACATCATTTACCTTGAACGATGAAACGAAAACCCTGATTATCGGAACCGCCATTCAAAACAATATTGTAGGCAAGGTTTTTGAAGGGCTGAACATTGACGCAAGTGCACTGGAGGGTAGCCATACAAAAACCTTACATACCCTAGGGAAATTGCCCAGTAAAAAAGTGGTATTGATTGATGAACAGGCGCTCAATGACCATAAAAAACGTCCTGAGCTCATTAATGGTTTAGGGGTTTTCAAAGAGGATGCCATTGTATTGCTTGATGCGTTTGACGAAGCAAACATGGAATTACTCGGTGAAGCGATTGGTCTTAGTCAATATACGTTTGATGAATTTAAAACCAAAAAGACGGAAAAAGGCACTGTCTATTATCACACTGCATCGGACGCGGCCGCCTTTGAAAATGGCCTCGTGATGGCTGATGCAACCAACTTTACCAAAGACCTTGTCAATCGTCCTTACAATGCATTAAATGCAGAAAAATTAGGAGATATCGCCAAGGAATTAGAATCAATTGATAACGTTAGTGTTAAAGTTCTAGGCAAAAAGGATATCGAGAAAATGGAAATGGGTGCCTTTTTGGGAGTCAATAAAGGATCCACCGATGAACCAAAACTTATTCATGTTACGTATGAAGGCGATGCATCCAACCAAGAAAAAACCGCTCTGGTCGGTAAAGGCATCATGTTTGATACTGGCGGATATTCGTTAAAAGGTGTGCAGTCCATGCCGAGCATGAAAATGGACATGGGTGGTGCGGCCAGTGTACTCGGTGCCATTAAAGCCGCCGCCACACTAGGATATAAAGCGAATATTTCAGCCATTGTTGCGGCGACGGACAACCGTATTGGTGATGATGCAATCTTGCCAGATGATATCCTGACATCCGCCAACGGAAAAACGATTGAAATCATATCAACTGATGCAGAAGGTCGCCTCACACTAGCGGATGCACTATGGTATGCGCAACAAGAAGGCGCAACCCGTATCGTTGATATCGCCACCTTGACTGGGTCCGTGATCGGTGCGCTTGGTGATACGATTACAGGGGCGTTCTCCAATCATTCGGAGTTTTATCAAACATTTGAAAAAACTGCCAATGAGGCGGGGGAACTTGTCTGGCGACTCCCAATTGGAGATGAACACCGAAAGTCCATAGAAACCCCGTTTGCGGACATTAAAAACTCAGGGGGCCGTAAAGGTGGCGCATCGATTGCTGCGGCATTCTTAGAGCACTTTGTGGATGAAAAGACCCCATGGATTCATCTTGATATCGCAGGAACAGCGTTTGATTCAACCCAAGGAGCCAAAGGACCTATGGTTAAAACAATGGCTAAACTGTTTGAATAAAAAAACACACACAATTCGAACCTTGAATTGTGTGTGTTTTATCGTTAAAGAGCTTTTTTAATAGCCGCTTGAATGTTTTGATAGTCTTCTTGTTCAAGATCATCTTGTAAATTCAAGGTTCGAAGCACCATGCCGTCGTTTTCATAGCGTGGCAACAGATGCACATGAAAATGGAAAACACTTTGAAGCGGTTTGTCGTTGTTTTGCACAACATTGAGTCCTATTGGACTAAATGCGTCTTTAAGCGCCTTAGCAATCTTTGGAACCGCAGTGAAAACCTGTGTGGCAGTGCTTTGATCAAGTTCATAAATATTTTTTACGTGATGTTTAGGGATGACCAGCGTGTGCCCTTTGGTTCCCTGGGTTAAATCCAAGAATGCCAGGACATGGTCATCTTCATACACCTTGTATGAAGGGATGTCGCCTGAGACAATTTTACAAAATACACAATCTTCCATGATTCATTCATCCTCTCCTTGTGACACTTTTTCGATTATTTTAAAGATATCGTTTGGATGTTGCAACATGTAATCAGGGTTGGCTTTTAATAGTGTTTCTTCGCCTTTAATGCTCCATGCAACACCGGCACTGAGAATACCGGCATTATTTCCAGCCATAATGTCCCATGTGTTATCACCAATCATGATGGATTTTTCAACATGCTTGAATTGTTTCAGAGCATGTAAAACAGGTGCTTTATCCGGTTTCGCATGTTCAGTATCTTCAAGTGTTACAATGACGTCGAAAAAGCGTTTAAGTTCAAAATGCTCAATGCTTGGCTGTGCGCTTGATAAATACTTCGTGGTCACAATCGCAAGGTTATATCCTTGTTGCTTTAAGGTTTGAAGCATGGCTTCTATGCCTTCATAAAAATAAAAATACTCATGTTCATGCGTTTCATAAAAAGAAAGATATGTTTCAATCATGGTGTTCACTTCGCTCTCGTTAGATGCGTAGCGGGCAAAGACGTCTTTAAGTGGTGCGCCTATTAAATTGAATATTTCATTTTCATCTGGCATGGATGTGGGCATGTGGGTTTGAAAACTGTGCTTGTAACTTTCTAAAATAATTTGGTTGGTATCAATGAGGGTTCCATCCAAGTCAAAAAGTATTGTATTTAATTTCTTCATAATATCACCAAATGTATTGTAACACTTTTAACATGAGGCGTCATCTCAAAATAATTGTAGTTTTTAGCCAAATTTACTATAATGTGTGTTGATAGGAGTGATTACATGTCAGACATAATGACAAACTTAAAAACTAAAATTAAAGGAAAAGAAAAACGCATTGTATTTCCTGAATCAGAAGACCAGCGTATTTTGGAAGCTGCACAGAGACTTGGGAAAGAAGGATTGATCAAACCCGTGTTGATTGGAAACCCCGATAAGATTCAAGCGGATGTTTCCATGTGTGAAGTGATCAACCCAGAAACCTCACC
>PUMO01000055.1 GCA_003551405.1 Mollicutes bacterium
AGAAAACGCCATAGCGCCACCAGTACCGTTTCTAGAAAAATCAGCGCAATTAAAGGCTTTCATCAATTCATTGTGGATGAAAAGATTGTTGATGACAATGTTGTCCTCTCTATTCACCGCCCGAAACAATCCAAATCATTGCCAGAAGTCCTTTCAATCGAAGAAATGGAACGTTTGCTTGAATCGGCAAGCGGGGACAGTCCACTGAATGCGCGCAATGTTGCGATGATTGAACTGCTTTATGGCAGTGGACTGAGAATATCTGAACTATTAAGTTTAACCACCGACATGCTTCATATCAATGAAGGCGTTGTGCATGTGATGGGCAAAGGCGGAAAAGAAAGAATGGTTCCCCTTGGTAATCAAGCACAACAAGCATTGAAACATTACTTGGAAGATGGACGATTACAACTTACCCAGGTCCCAACCCCGCATGTCTTTTTAAATCAACGCGGTAAACCCTTGAGTCGTGTTGGATTCTTTAAAATTTTACGCGATATTGCCAAAAATGCGGGCATCGACAAAAAAGTCTCGCCCCACACCCTCAGACATTCCTTTGCGTCCCATCTGCTTGAAGGCGGCGTGGATTTGCGCTACGTCCAAGAGCTCCTTGGACACAGTTCCATAGCA
Organism: Mollicutes bacterium; assembly: GCA_003551405.1. GTDB lineage: Bacteria > Bacillota_I > Bacilli_A > Izemoplasmatales > Izemoplasmataceae > B1SED10-225. Next base: position 631 of record PUMO01000055.1, read on the forward strand.
ACCACTGAACTTTATACCCATATAAACAAACAACAACTTATCGCGGTGTATGATCAATATCACCCGCATGCTAAAAGGAGAGATTAACAATGTATAACAGAGTATTTTTAATTGTCATCGACAGCGTAGGCTGTGGTGAAATGCCAGATGCCAAAGCATTTGGTGATGAAGGCACCAACACAATTCGCAATATTTCCCTCGACCAAGGTGGAATCACCTTACCTGTGATGGAAAAAATGGGGTATGGCAACCTTACAGACATCAAGGGTGTGCGTCCAGTTGAAAATGTCAATGCCAACTATACACGCATGAAAGAAATGTCTAACGGTAAAGACACGATGACTGGACACTGGGAAATTATGGGCCTTAAAATTACAGAGCCTTTTCAGACCTTTACAGAAAATGGGTTTCCCCAGGAACTCATCGATGAGCTTTCCAAGCGAACTGGAAGGAATATCGTAGGCAATAAAGCCGCCAGTGGAACTGACATTTTAGACGAATACGGGGAACATCAAATGAAAACCGGTGATTTGATAGTTTACACGTCTGCGGACAGTGTGCTACAAATTGCAGGTCATGAAGACATCATCGGTGTGGACTGCCTTTATGAAGCGTGCGAAATTGCACGGGAACTTACGCGGGATGAGAAATATAAAATCGGCCGCGTCATCGCCCGTCCATTTGTAGGTGAGAAGAAAGGCGCATTCACACGCACTTCCAACCGTCATGATTATGCGCTCAAACCGTTTGACAAGACGACGCTAGACTTCCTTGAAGAAGGCGGCTACGATGTGGTGGGCTTTGGAAAAATTGAAGACATTTACGACGGTGAAGGCATTACGGAAAGTTACCGTCAAGAAGACAATGTCGATGGAATGAATAACTACATTGCCTATGCAAAAAACGATTTTAAAGGGCTTGCCTTTTTAAACCTCGTTGATTTTGACGCCAAATATGGGCACCGCCGCGACCCTAAGGGCTATAAAGAGGCGCTTGAAACCTTTGATGCACAATTAAAACCCCTTATGGAAGAAATTAAGGAAGATGATTTATTGATCATCACCGCAGATCACGGCAACGACCCAACGCACACAGGGACGGATCATACCCGTGAGTATGTCCCCTTGTTTATTTATAACCCTACCCTTAAGGGTGGTCCCATCAATGAACGTGATACGTTTGCGGATATCGCCGCAACCATTAGTGATAATTTCAACGTTAAGGCACCAAAATATGGTACCAGCTTCTTAAAAGAAATTAAGTAAACAAACAAAAACGCCAAGTGAGACAATGTGTCTGCTTGGCGTTTTATTGTTTGTATTTGCGTTTCACGGTTCGCAGTTGTGTGTGCTTCTCAGCATCCAAATCCTTCTTGATTCTTTGTTCGCGTTGTTTTTGTAGGGACGCAAATTTTTTTATGTGCTTTTGGTAAGCCCGGTTGGCAGGTTTTAGGTGATTGTTAAGTGTTTTATGCATGGATTTTTGTTTGTTTTTAAGGGTTTGAAGTTGGTTTAATACATGTGATTTTAGGTTTTCACGTTCTGAAGCTTTTGTCTTTTTAAGTTGGGTTATCGCAGACTCGATGGATTTCTTTGTTGCGGTTTGGTCCATGGTTCTTTGGTTTTTCTTAAGGGTATTGAGCGCTGTTTCATGTTGGGTAAGGAATTGTTCGCGCTTGGTTTGAATGGCACTTTTGTGTTTATCTTTTGTCTTTTTAAGCGCCTCAATCGTTTGTTTGGTGGTGTTTGAAATTTCATCTTTTTTGGCTTTAAGCGCCTCGATGCGTTCATCGCGTTCAGTGGTTTCGTGAATGGTTGCAAGTTTCTCTTCCAGCTCTTCAAGGCGTTTTTTAGGGCCGGCAATTTTTTCTTCATAGAGTGCTTTGGCTTCCTTGATGGATTCATCCAAACGATTTTTAGCTGTTTCATGGGCGGAAGATTCCACAGTTGAAGAAAGTGATGTATCTGATTTGTTTTCTTTATATTGTTTGAGTTTTTCTTCACTGTTTTTAAGCATGGCTTCAAATGTTTCAACTGTTTTATCACGAATATTTTCAGCGTCTTCCCGCGCTTTCTTAGCACGTTCATCCGCATTATTCAGTTGTTTTTGATATCGCGCGACATAAGGGTCCTTGGCTTCTTTGTCATCGATGGCATTGAGTTTTTCCTGGTAATGCGCCCGCAGTTTTTCTTCGCGTTCTTTTAGGGAACGTTTTTCTTTGTCATCGGTAAAAAGGGCTTGTTTGTAGGCGAGGTCTTCAAGTTTTTGATCACGTTCTTTTTTAATATTGTAGCGGTCTGTTTTATAGGGCTGTTGGTATTCGTTTAATTTTTCCTGGGCATACTCGCGTTCTTTTTTGCGGGTGGTTTCAATGTTTTCAAGGCGCAAGTCATACTCACTGTGCGCATATTTGATTTGTTGTTTGGCGAAATTGATCTGACTTTCAAGTGTGGTAGAAATCATGGCTTCATTGACATCATGTCCAATGTTGAGGCGCTCAGCTTGTACTTTGGTCAAATCGATTTCATTATCATAAAGCGACTGCACCTTTAAAAGTTGCAGTTCATATTCTTTGTCCGCAAGGGCAATCAATGCGTGTTGATAAATTTTTTCGCTTTGTATGTCTTCTTCCTGATTAAGGGCATCAATCAGATGTCGGTTGGTTTCATCGGTGATTTGCTTATCGATCTTTGCCCGTTGTTGATGCGCATCCTTTTTGTGTGCATGGGTGAGTATTTCATGTTTGATTGATTCGCCCAAGAGCGCATCATCAAATGTTTTTAAACGGAAGCGTTTGGTGAGATAAAGGTGGGTTTCTCTTAAGTTGGTTTCCACTTCACCAATCTCTTGATTCATAGTCTGTTCTAAATGTAAAAACGTTTCTTGACGCGTGATTAAGAGGTTATCAAGTGCACGCTTGAAAGCGATGATGTCATCAAGCAGTGATTTGAACTTATCGGATTGCGTGGCAATGGTATGCATAAGTTTTTGATTGAAGTTTTCATCATCCGCAAGGGCTTTGGCGTCTTCACGCAATTTGAAACGTTCTTTGGAATCGTTTTTGCCAATGCGTTCCTTTTCGATTTTGAATTTGTGTTCGTAAAGTTTTTCGATGTATTCCTTTTCAAGCGCGTAAAGCTTTTTATCGATGGCCTTGCTTTTTGGGGCAACTTTGGCTTCGGCCTTTTTGAGAAGTTTTTCTTCAAAAAGCCCTTCTGATAGACGTTGTTTGCGATTATATTCATGCAAAAGCTCCTTGGCTTTTGTCTGATCGCCAACTTTATCAGCCTTAATGATGCGCAACCGTAAGTCTTTTAAGTCGCTTTCAAGATTTTGTTTAGATTGACGTTCCGCATCGACCCTGGATTTATGTTTGTGCTTGAGCTTGTTAAAGGTTGTGGTTTTGATATTGTTTTTTTGTTCAATGAGTTCATCGCGTCGTTGATAAAACCAATCATCCAGCGTCTTTCGTTCCTGGTTCAGTTGTTCATGGCGTTTTTTGAATGTTGATTCAATACGGTTATCAAGACTTTGTTCAGCCTTTTCACCTTGCAATACATGCATGCGCGCGTCATCAAGTGCTTCAAAATCACTGGTCAATGCGTCAATGGATGCACTCAAGGTTTTAAGACTTTTCATGTGTTTTGTAAAGGTATCTTTAAGTGAATGATAATCTTTATGGTCAGCTTCAAAAAAGGCGGTCATATCAGCGGCGTTTTGATCGATCAGATGAATGATCTGTGCTTTGAACGTGTCCATGACCGGTGTGATGTGTGTATGTTTTTCACCGTGGCTTTTAAGCATGGAAAACAGGCGGTCTTTTAATGTGGTTACATGGGTTGAAGCCTCACCCTTCATGAAAATGTCAATATTTTTTTGGCGCATCTCCTGAAGCGCTTCATAGATACGATTTTTTGCATCCAGCATGTAGTTGAGCTGTTCCATGGTGGTGTCGTTTTCTTTTTGGTTAATTTCCGTTTTGAGCCGTTCAATTTCTTTGTTTAAAATGCTCAGTTTCCGCTGGCTTTCTTCCATGCGGCGTTGATGGGCCTTTTTGACTTTTTGATTGGCGTCCACCACTTCACGTATCAAGTCTTGCAAAAGTTCGCTTTCTTTTTGCAGGTCTTGATCGATGAGCGCGCTTAATGTGTGGTCGGCTTTGGGTTTTAATTTATTGTTGTCAGCGTTGTTAGCCATGCGCGGGCCTCCTTAATGAGAAGTAGTGGATGTGATGTCATCAATGGTGGACTGAATGTGATTATCAATCATGGTTGTGTGGGCGTTTTTGATGTTTTCAATAGATTCAAACCCATCACGGGTAATGGCATCGATGTTTTGATAATGATTTTCAATGGTAGAAATCAATTGTTCAAAGGCTTCTTGGTAGGCATCATAAACCCCGTATTCCTTTTCTTTAACAAACGTTTGGAGATAATCAAATCGTTTTTGCTTGATTTGAATGGTATCGTTGAGTTCTCGCGAGACTTTGTCAATTTGTTCATCAAGCTGTGATTTGGAGCTTGTAATTTGGTCTTCAAATGCATTGAGTTTCTTATTGAGTTTTTCGTTGGCGTCTTCCTTGGCGGTTTCTTTTTCTTGTTTGGCATCTTCAATGATTTGATTTTGTTGTTCACTGACAAGATTGTAGTGTTCCTGGTTGGCTTCCAATGTATCTTGCAAGGTGTTTTCGCTCATTTCAAGCTCCACATTGGCATTGTTTATGCTTTGTTCATAAAGCGCACGTGACTGTTCAAGGCGCTCACTGATTTTATTGAGCTGTGCTTGATATTTTTCTTCAATTTGTGTTGCATAGGTCTTGAATGTTTCTTCAAGCGTCTCCATATCGCTTGCATAGGTATTTTCAATGGTGGTTTTTTGGGTTTCAAGCCAAGTGTCCAGTGCGTCTTTTTCCTCTTGAAGTGTTTTCAGTCTGTCTTCAAGTTTGATTTTTTGACCGTATTGTTCGTTAAGGGCGTCTTCAAAAGCTTCTGTGCGCGATGCTTCAATGGCGTCAAGCGCCGCGTCACGTTTTGATTTTGCGGTTTTTAACGCGTCTTCCACAGGGCTTTTTTCAGTGTGATATCGTGATGTTTCTTCAGTGATAGACTGCTCATAAGAATCTTTCGCTTTTTGTAAGCGTTCCTGGTCCTGTGCAGTGAGCGGGTCAAACCAATGATTAAGTGTGTTTTCAAATGTTTCATAAGCTTTACTGTGAATTGTAAAGGCGTTATTTAGTGCAGACGACACCAATTTACGCAACGTTTTAAGTGATGTGTGGCCCTTTTGTTCAACGCTTTTTAAGGGCACGTTGAGCGCATTGACAAGATCATTTTCATAAGCGTCAAACACTTCAGCAACATCTTTTTTTGCGTGTTTCGCCTCACTTTTTAATTTTTCGCGTTGTTGATGAAGTCGACGTTTACGCGTATGTTTTTCATCAATGATTTTCAAGTGTTTCTCAAGCGTGGTGTCGATTGCCTCTTCAAGGGTTTGTTTCATATCTTCAATGGGTGCTTTAAGCGCGTTTTTATTGATGGTTTTAATTGGTGTGAGAATGGTCTTTAGCTCAGCCTCATCATGGGTGAAGGCATTGTTTGAAAAGTGGGATTCAAGGTCGTCAATGGCCGCTTTGATTGGCGTGATGCGTTGTTGTTTTAAGTCGTTGACGCTTTCAATGTTTTTATGGGCTTGACGCGTCAACGACA
>PUMO01000169.1 GCA_003551405.1 Mollicutes bacterium
CCGGTGTGGTTACATGGTTCTAAAGTAACGTACATGGTCGCATGATGCATTTTGCCTTCGGCGTCTTTTAGTGCATTAATTTCTGCGTGCGCACCACCATAGACTTCATGGTAACCTTCACCAATAATCGTATCGTTTTCAGCGATTACTGCGCCCACCATGGGGTTGGGTTTGGTGTACCCGCGTCCTTTTTCAGCCAGTTCAAATGCACGTTGCATGTAGCGTTCATCCACAGTAATCCCTCTTTTCTAATAAAAAATGCCCTTTTCAGGGCATGGAAAACAAAAACACACACAAATGCGTTTTATCTTCTCCCATCCAGACTATACTGTCGGTATGGGAATTACACCCATTCAGCTTGCGCTCGCGGACTGTACCGCCGGTCGGGAATTACACCCTGCCCTGAAGATAGTTATTCATATCATATTACACATGTATTATAAATTATCCTTTGTTTAAAGTCAAAAGATATTATTTTACGCGGATAATTAGTGGCATGTCACTGGTTTTCACTGTACCATTTTCAACGTGAATCACCGTTTGGGTAATTTGATTGGTGTGTGGGCCATCCGCTAAATCGACGGCGACGTTGGCACTATCCTTTGTGACATTAAAATAGCCTCTCACTTGGTGTTCATTCAATGAATAGGCCGCTTTGATAACATCATGCCCCTTTACTTTATCAACATCATAAACACCCTCAGTAAAGAGTGGACCCGTTGTGATGGTTTTAAGACGACTTAGAAATTGGGATATATCAGGGCCGCTGAAGTCGATCGTGTCTTTATTGAATAAATCGGGGTGATGGGTGCATGAAGCTTCACTGCCAGAAAAAATCAAGGTGGCGCCTTTTTGGAAAAATGTAAACGCATGCCAATTTTTGAGTAAGTACGCATCATTTTGAAGCCTTCCGGCAATCCGGCCAAAGTCATGATTTTCCAAATTGCGCAGCTTGACATAGTTTTTAGGATAAATTTCTTCTTGACGGTTTAGCCAAAAAACATAATCATCCAGTGGACGCTTTCCGTGAATGTAATCTTCAAAAAAAGGATGCGCATCATAATCATACGCCATATCAAAGATTTCGAATATTTCTGATTCACTGAGTGCGTCAAATCCACGGTTGCGCACTTCTCTTAAAAAATGCCCGTGCACTGATTCACTGAGCCAGATAATGTCAGGATGTTTTTTGGTAACACGGTCTTTTGCATAGGTCAAAAAATCTTTAGGCAACAGTGAGGCAACATCAAACCGAAACCCATCAACTCCCAAGTCCGCATAATATAGCAACACATTGGTAAGGGTATCGTAAAGGGTGTTATCGGAAGTGAAATCGAAGTCCACGATGTCCCACCAATCACCAATGCGGTTAGTGAATTGACCGTTTTCTTTATAGAAATAATGCGGATGAGAATGCAACAGTTTCGAATCGGGGGATGTATGATTGAAGACAATATCAAGCATGACGCGCATGCCTTCTTGATGGATAGCCTTGATTAGTGATTTAAAGTCTTCAAGTGTTCCAAGATCTTCATTGATCGCATAATAGTCCTTGATGGCATAAGGACTTCCTAGCGTGCCTTTACGCTGTTTTTTGCCGATGGAATTGATAGGCAAAAGATAGACAATGTCGGTACCGAGCGATTTAATGCGTGGTAAATCATCTTTTAATGCATTGAACGTTCCTTCAACGGTATGATTGCGTGTGTATACTTGGTAAATTAAAGTGTTACGTAAACGGTTTGGGGTTGAATCAGCCATACTATGCTCCTAACAATATATAATTTAATAATCCCATAAGCTCTCTTTTGAAACCGTTACTGCAACGGCACCATTATTGAGGCAGTCAGTGATCATCGATTGATCAGTAATGAGCCCGCCCATCAATACCCTGGCACCTGTATGCGCCTTAATGGTGCTAATGATATCCGTCCGCATCGCCGGCAATACTTCGACTGCATCCGGTGCGCTTTGCTTTAATATGTCAATGCTTTGTTTTAAGGAGTGTCGGTCTTTTAAAAAGAACCTTAAAATCCCAATGACCCCACGTTTTTGGCACAGTTCGATGACTTTGGGCTTGGTCGTTATCAGTCCGTCCACACCCAGTTCCTGAATGGCGAAGATGCCACCATAAATATCAGGAGACAGCCCCTTAATCATATCTAAATGAATCAAGGCTTTTTTTCCCTTGGCATGAATCATGTCAACCAGTTCTTTAACCTGGGCAAGCTGAAAATTCATCAGAATTCCATAATCAAGTGATGTCCCATTAAATTTTTTCACACTTTGGTGTGTTGAAATTGCCGGTATCACGCGTTGATTATTAAACATAGTCCGCCTCCTATAATAAAGACCAAGCCTATTTGCTTGGTCTTGTAAGTTAATTATATATAATCGATGCTTTAAGTTCAAGTGCATGTAATGTAAGAATCTCAACGAACCTTGGACATAAAGTTTTTAAGGGAACTGCTTTTTGGTGCATCAAGTATATCTGGCGTTCCATGTTCAACAATCTTCCCTTTATCCATATAGATCACGTAGTCTGCAAAATCTCTTACAAAGCTCAGTACATGTGATACAAAAATAAAGTCTTTCCCGCTCGTTTTAAGTTTTTCAATACCACTAAGGACTTCATCTGTCAAAATCGGATCAAGCGATGCGGTCGGTTCATCAAGAAATATAATTTCAGGGTCAATGCTAAGTGCACGGGCGATAGAAGCTCTTTGTGCTTGACCACCACTCACATTTTGAGGCAGTTTATGTCCTTGATCAGCAAGACTCAAGCGGTCTAGATTTTCATCGGCAATTGCACTGGCTTTTTCTTGTGCAATCCCGCGGGTTTTTTCAAGCACTAAAGTAATATTTTCTTTCAGTGTAAGATGTGGGAATAAAGAGTGCGTTTGAAATACCATGCCAATACTGCGGCGGTGGTCACTCAATGATACATCTCTACCGTTAACGGTTAAAGTTCCTTCAGTTGGCGTTTCCAGACCGGCGAGCAACCGTAACAATGTACTTTTTCCACTACCTGAAACACCAATCATTGCAATCGAATGATAATTTTGAAGATCAATGTTTAAATCATTAATAACTTCTATGTCATATGTATGTGAAACATTTTTAATCGAAAGATTCATTGTAAAGACCACCGTCTTTCAAAATAGCGTGTGAACTGTGAGAGTGGAATGGTGATGACAATATACAAAATCCACATAGTAATGTAACCTTCTGCATATCCAAACGTTCTTGATTGCATGATGGAAACGGAGTAAAAAAGCTCCCTGTATGCCAAAACGTTTAAGAGTGCACTACCTTTGATGATTAATGAGAAGTTATTCATCAATGGCGGCATGAGAATGCGGATCACTTGAGGAATAATGATATATATGTAACGTTGTACATTTGTAAAACCAAAAATGTCCATCGCCAAATATTGTTCTTCAGGAATACTTTTAAACGCTGATCGGAAAATGTTTGCCATATACGGTGTGATATATACAATGAGACCAATAACACCAAGGACAGGGCGGTTGTATGTGTTAAAGGCAGGCCCAACAACGAACGCCATCATGATGATGGCAACAAGCAATGGTGTGCCATAAATGATTTCAGTGAAAACATCATTGAATGCCCTAAAAAAACCGTTTTTTGATTTGGCCATCAAAAAGAGGATAAAACCTGTGATCATACTACCTACCAGTGCGATAAATGAGACGAGGATAGTGCGGAAAAAACCGCCAATAATAAGGCCGCCATACGATTCTAAGCGGCCTATTTGAAACGGTGTGGCTTGGTTTAATGCTACAAAGATAATAAATACAGCAAATAAGCCAATTGCAGCGGAATAATTGAGGGTTTTATTTCTCATGGAAGGAAGTATTCCATATCAAATTCTGACATTGCTTCCACCAAGTCCTCATCATCAATCCATTCATCGGCATTTTCCCATAAATCACTAAGTCGATCATTCACACCTTGCTCTTCCATTTGACTTATGAAATCATTAATGTCACTCAAGAGTTCATCTTCACCTTGTCTTACAGCCATGCCAATCGGACTTGGTTCAAAATCATCATATAAAATGAATGTTGAATCCGGATTTGCCACATGACCACGTGCAACAGGCATACCGCTCATCATTAAAACATCCGCTTGACCCTGGGCGACATTAGCTACCGCATTGCCTTGATCTTGTTCCAAAATGACTTCAAAACCGAACTCTTCGGGCAAATCACCTGAAACTTGGTCGGCAATGCCGGTGAAGCGTGTTTCTTCAATTGCTAAGACATCTTCACTTGAAGAGTCACTATCTAAACCGTGTTCATCACCATATTCTTGGTTGACCAAACCAATGATGTTGAACTGTTGATAGGGATCAGAAAAGTCAACAGACTCTGCGCGTTCTTCAGTGATGCTCATCGAACCGATGATGACATCAACTTCACCAACATTCAGTGACTGAATCAGTGCACCAAAATCAGTATCAACTATTTCGACATCTCTTCCTAAGAAATCGCCCAATTCATTGGCTATTTCAACGCTGATGCCTTCTGGTTCTCCATCAAGAGTCGTTTCAAATGGTGGATAGGATGTATCCATGCCAACGCGGAGGGTGTCATCATCGCCTAGACCACACGCGGTGAGGGCGAAAACACCCACAAACAAAGTTATAGCCAAAAACATTCTTTTCATCAAATTCATCTCCTACATTAATTTTGATTTCATTATACTTTATTGTGAAAAAGCTATCAAAATATATACACATTTATTTTACAGAGTTTATCGCTTGACAGGGTTGTTTTGGCAGCATAATTTTGATTGCGAAATTTTAACATCTGAATTTTATCTTTTTGTTTAGGCAACTTGACAAAACAAAAAAGGTTTTGTATAGTTTTATTAGCAAACGATACTATCGAGTGCTAAATATGTAAACTATAATATTTAGGAGGGAATTGTATGCTCAAACCATTGCATGACCAAGTGGTGCTTAAACAGCACACGCCAGAAAAAAAGACAAAAAGCGGCATCATTCTTACAGAGAATGAAACTAAAGCCCCCGCCATAGCGACCGTGATTGCTGTGGGTCCGGGCGATGGCGAGAAAAAAATGGCCGTTCAAAACGGCGACACTGTTGTCTATAAATCGTTTGCGACAACAGATGTTGAATATGACGGTGAAGACTATTTAATCATTTCACAAGATGACATTTTAGCGATTGTGGAGGAGGATTAATATGAGTAAAGACATTATTTATGCTAAAAAAGCCAGAGACAAAATGCGTGATGGCGTTGATAAGCTTGCCAGTACAGTCAATGTAACCCTCGGCCCAAAAGGGCGGAATGTGATTTTAGAAAAATCCTATGGCTCTCCCCTCATTACTAACGACGGGGTAACGATTGCCAAGGAAATCGAACTTAAAGACCATTATGAAAACATGGGGGCACAGCTTGTACAGGAAGTTGCCTCAAAGACAAACGACACGGCTGGTGATGGAACGACCACGGCCACATTGCTTGCCCAAAACATGATTCACAGTGGCCTTCAAACCATTGATAAGGGGGCCAACCCCGTATTACTGCGTGAAGGCATCGAAAAAGCGGCCAAGGAAGTCAGTCAAAAGATTTTAAAACGCTCCAGAAGCATCGATACGACTGAGGACATTGCGAGTGTTGCCAGTGTCTCAAGCGGTAGTAAGGAAATCGGTGACATCATCGCCAAAGCCATGGACAAGGTGGGGAAAGAAGGTGTCATCACAGTTGATGAGTCAAAAGGCTTTGACACTGAACTTGAACTTGTTGAAGGCATGCAGTATGACAAAGGATATATTTCACCCTACATGGTCAGCGACCGTGAAACAATGGAAGTGACACTTGAAGATGCCCACGTACTCGTCACCGATCAAAAAATTTCCACAGTAAAAGATGTATTGCCTGTGTTAGAGCAGGTTGTTGAAAATAATAAACCCTTGTTTGTGATTGCGGATGACATTGAAAATGAAGTGGTCAGCACACTTGTTGTTAACAAGCTACGTGGGACTTTCAATGTTGTTGCGACCAAAGCACCAGGGTTTGGCGATAACCAAAAAGAAATGCTCACTGACATTGCTTATCTCACAGGCGCAACGTTCTACTCCAAAGATCTTGATATGGACCTTAAAAATGCCTCAATGGATGATCTTGGTTTGGCTAAAAAAATCATTGTTACCAAAGATTCCACTACCATCCTTGAAGGCAGCGGCAATAAAGCAATGATTAAAGAACGCATTGAAGAAATTGAAAAACAACTTGAAAACACAGAAGCTGAGCATGAAGCCAAAAAGTTACGTGAGCGTTTAGGCAAACTCACCAATGGTGTGGCAA
>PUMO01000153.1 GCA_003551405.1 Mollicutes bacterium
ATAAAGTCTTTTTGACTGGCGTCCAGTACATAATAATCACCGCGCCGCGGTTCCATTTTGTAAGGCACACTTTTTTCAATCATACCTGCAATGCGTGCATTATGGGTGCCCGCCGCATTAAACACATAACGGGCCTTATACGTCGTTTGGCTGCGCGTGGTTACGTGAAAAAGTTCACCGTCATGCGAGATGGACACCACTTCTTCATTCAATGCAAACGCTGCGCCATGTCTTTTGGCGTTATTCGCAACAGCGTGCGTAAGTTTGTATGTATCCGCCGTCATGGCACTGGGCATATCAAGCCCGGCAACCAACGATTTGTTCAAATTCTTTTCCTTTTGATGAAGCGCATCATAATCAAGAAAACTTACATCTTCAATCCCGCGCGCTTTGGCTTTGTTTAAATATTCTTTGAGTTTGGGAATGTCGTCATAACTGGACGCAACCATGAGCGCACCGTTTTTATTGACGGGCACACCAAGGCTGCCAGCCACTTGATGATAAACGGCATTGCCTTCACGAGACAGGCGGCTTTTGAGTTTCCCGCTCTCAGGCGGCGTGACAACGGGTGAGTGAACGAGGGCAGAATTGTGGGTCGTTTGAATTTGTGATAAATCGTTTTCCTTTTCAATCAAAATGGTTGTGCCTTCATAATGAGAGAGTTCACGGGCAAGAAATGTCCCAATGACTCCACCACCAATAACTAAAAAATCATACATATGCATCATCCTTTCAAAATATAAAAAGCGCAAAAACAGCCGTGTGTTTTTGCGCTCTTGGTCTCTTCTGTGTTCATTAACTTATATCATTATTATACGTCTTTTACCATTTAACAACAAGTCTTTTGCTTTTTCACAGGAGATAAAACTTGTGGTAATATACATTTAGGAGGGATTCGATGAAATTACATGAAACGTACACATTGAACAATGGTTTAAAAATACCGAAAATTGGTTTTGGAACGGCACCACTCAAAGGGGACGAAGCGTATAACGCAGTAATGAATGCCATCAAGGCCGGCTACAGGCACATTGACACCGCGCAAGTTTATGGCAATGAAAGCGATGTGGGACGCGCCATCAAAGATTCAGGCATTCCGCGTGAAAATCTCTTTATCACGACCAAGCTGGATTCCAGAATCAAAAATTACGATGATGCATTGGATGCCTTTCATGCATCGCTTAAGCGGCTGGGGCTTACTTATGTGGATCTTTATTTGATCCATGCGCCATGGCCATTTGATGATATTGGTTCAGTCCACAACGAGGGAAATGTAGCGGTTTGGAAAGCCTTTGAGGAGCTTTATGAAGAAGGTTACGCCAAGGCGATTGGTGTGTCCAATTTTGATGTGGATGATTTGCAGTTTTTATTGCCGCAAGCAGTATTCCAACCGGCAGTGAACCAAATTAAAAGGCACATCGGGTTTCCACAACAGGCAATTGAAACATACTGCAAAAATCACGGCATTTTGGTTGAAGCGTATTCGCCGCTTGGACGCGGGGCATTTTTTGATGATGCCACAGTGCTTAGTTATGCACAAGAACATGGTGTGCATCCTGCACAAATTGCACTAGCTTATTTGTTACAAAAGGATTTACTCCCTTTGCCGCGCAGTAAAAACCCTGAACACATTAAAGTCAACGGCACCATTGATTTTACGTTGAGTGATGATGCCATCGATGCGCTTGATCGTTTGCGGTTTGATTGATGATGTGTGGTCGATTCACTCTAAGCGCTGATCAAGCGACGATTGAAACGTATTTAGAAGAGAATTTCAATATCACTTCTCCTGGTTTCCATCATGAGCCACGGTATAACATTGCCCCCGCGCAACCCATCATCACGCTCATTGATGATGGCTCTAACTTTCGCGCAGGGAAGTTACTCTGGGGCCATCAAGGCGGAGCACATTCATCGAAGCCGTTTATTAATGCACGCAGTGAAACCGTCCATGAGAAAAAAACATTCAAACAAAGTTTTCTCACGCGACGCTGCGTGGTACTGGCGGACGGGTTTTATGAGTGGGATGCCTCAAAAACACCATTTCACATTCATCCCGGTGGCCACACAATATTTGCGTTTGCGGCCATTTATTCTTCGCCAAAACTTAGTGAAGGCAGTCAAGTGGCCTTACTCACAAAAGCCAGTGATGGCGATATGGCCACTGTCCATTCTCGCATGCCCATCATGCTTGATATAAAGGGCGCAAAAGCCTACATGACACGGCATGCATCAATGCGGGAACTCCAAGAAACATTGACCCATACATTAGCACCAAGGCATTTCACACCGGTCCATCCAATGGTTGGCAATCCAGCCAACGATTCACCGGCCATATTCAGTGTGAATTTATTTAATAATGATTAGGAGGCGGGGGATGCGTTACTATGCAATGATGCTTTTGAGTGTTTTGCTCATGGTATTAAGTGCGTGTGCACCACAGAAAGACGCCGTTGACATTCACCTACATTCAAATATTTCACACGCTAACTATGCCATTGAATCATTTCGTTTGCAAGATATCAAACTGAGTGTCACTTTTGATGATGAAACCAGCCGTGATGTCACCTTGACGCCTTCAATGGTTCAAAATGCGCACCTTAATTTTGTGAATCAACCCGGCAGACACAGCATTCACGTGCATTACATGGGCCATGATGCGATTATAAATGTAGTGCTTTATGAAGCCTAAAAAGACAGGTGGCCAAACGAACCGGTAACCATTGATTTATGGCATTCACTATGTCCACAAAGCGATGCGTTCATTAAGTCCATTATGGATGATCTGACGCGTAAACATGACAACATTGTATTCTCCCAACAACGCTTCGACGATGACCATAGTTTATTTGAGCATAAGGTACATGCTTACATGGACGACGAGCAACTCAATATTGTCATTCTTCCCACTCATGAACTCAATGAATTAAATTTGGGACGAATGCTCACACCACTCGATGGGTATGCGTTTCACGACACAATGGAGCTTGATATTAATGATTTTAATGCATCGTTTATTGCGTCTAACCGACAATACACAAATAGCCAGCTTTTAAGTGGGCCATTTGCCAAAACAGCGGATATCACGCTTTATGATCAGGATAGATTTGAAAATAACGATGTGCCCTCACCAGATGAAAAGCTTACTTGGCAAGATATCAAGACGTATGATTCACATATGGATGCGCAAACCATTGACAAAGGATTCATTAGTGTTAATGACTCTGTGTCCTTGTTTATCAGTGGGCTTAAGCAGCGTAATATCCCTTATATCACAGACACAGGCGATGCGTTTTTTAATGCCCCTGAAACACGCACCATGCTCAAGGATTATAAGGCGATGATGGAGAAGGGAACCTTGATGTTTGACACCTCACCATCAAACACTGAGGCACAGAGTGCCTTCGCAAGCGGCCAAACGGTCTTGACGCAAATACCAAGTCATACCCTTACAAGCAATCTTCCTGACAATGATGACGCCTTTAACGTTGGCGTGCGCCCTGCAATCCAACACAGCATTTCAAACCCTTCAGTAATGCATCAAGGCTACAACCTTGCAATCTTACAAAACCCTTACAGACCCTCAAACAATCAAGATGCTGAACTGCGTGTTTCTTGGGAGATTGTCAAAACATTGACATCTACTGAGAATACCAGCATGCTTTCAAAACAAACGGGCACTATCCCCGTGCGTCAATCGGCTTACGGCCATGCGGATTACCGCACATTTTTAGAAACCAAGGACCATGATCCCTATGCGGCGGTTGGCGCAATTCACCAAAGTCAAAGAGAATGGTTCACCCATGAAGAAACATACCGCATTGGCTCTACACCCTCTTTGGTCGTCCGCAAGGAAATCGGTGAGCTTATGCAACGCCTTGAGGATGATGCGCCTGTAAAAAGCACTTATGAAACCCTCATTGAAGCGTGGAAAAATGAACCCGTCCATCCCCTCATTCCTTAAGAGGGGATGTTTTTTTGTCAAAAGAAAAAGACCTGCATGATGCAGGCCTTTATACTTATTCTCTTGCGTCTCCGTACCAAAGTTCAAACGTATTGTAGTGGTCCGGTGTATAATATACTATACGTTCCTCTGGAGAGAATACAATGCGGTCGCTTCCGCGGGATGTTCCAGCTGCAATGTTGATATCCGCCATGTAAAACTGTGATGTTTCCGGCATCTGTCCGGCATAGTTGGAGAAAGTCCAGTAACCAAAGTACGCATCTTCACCGTGTTCATCACGCATATCGCCCATACTGCGCGGGAAGTCATAATCTTCAACGTAATCCGGTGTATAACCATAAAGGCTTTGATAATTGGAGACATGCTCTTCATAACGGATGACATAGTTTGGTGGAAGTTTACCGAACGTGCGGATGTAAAGCATGACATCTTCAAGGTTCGTATAGCGTTCATCTTCATCCAGTGGTGGATGGTCTTCGTTCCCAAAGTGCTGTGTAAAATCTCCACTGTCCAAATCCGAGGTTGAATAAATCAGTCCATCATCGCTATAAACGAGGTAATCATCACTGAGGCTTCCGCCTTCATAGTTGAGATTCGCCTTATAATAGGTCCGATCACCATTAGGTAAGGCGTCATGGTCCCCCGCGTCTTCATAGACGTGACCACCAAGACTGTAACCATCAAAATAGTCCCAAAGGTCATCACTATCAGGATCATAGCCTTCCTCACTCGCTTCATCAAGGCTTACGAAATTCTCAGGAAGTTCACCGTAAGCATCAACATAAAGGGCAACATCGTCTTCTGATGTGAATTCACCATCCGGGTCAATTGGGGTTCTAGGGGCAGGATCGAGTTCATCATCATCTTCAAAATCACTGATTAAAATGTTGAGAACAGTACCTTGTTCAACCTCATCACCATGTGAATAATCCTGATAATCAATCACCAAATCCGGTTGACCATACTCGTGATTATAAACAGGAATGGCATAGACTTCAAATCCTAAATCCTGAAGCTCTTCACGCGCTTCATCAATATGCCATGTTCTTACATCGGGGAGTTCTTGGCTACTGTCACATGCTGCGAGTGTGAAACTGGCAGTAAGCAGTACCATCAAGCCTAATAATTTTTTCATTTTTATCACCTTTAATTTTTTGAGTATCATTTAAAAATAGCACAAACTGTTGTCCTTGACAAGGCAATCAGTGATGTAAATATATACATGAAATTTGTGAAAACTATTATTCTAAAAAACCAACCAAAATTAATTTGAGTTCGCTAGGTTTTTCAAAGATACTGACGTGTCCGCTACCTGGCAACATGACATGCACGGCATCTTCAATGGCCGATGTGATAAGCCGTGAAAACTTGGGGGGTTTAAGGGTGTCGTTTTCACCACTTACAACCAAGGTGGGCACATTGATGTTTTTCAGTTCATCTGTCATGGTGACGTCCTCCAAAAAGGTATCATAAAGCGTGATCTGGCCGTCAAAATAACTTGAATCCAGGGCCTGCATCGCTTCAATGCGCTTATCTATCATGGCCTGGTTTGCGGCTAGAAAATCATCTGAATAAATATCCTTAGACATTCCGCGCATGAATGTTTCCGCATCATACGACGCTGCGAGCGTCTTCCAGCGTTTGACTTTGTCGATAAGCGAATCATCAAGTTCACTGACTGAGTTGATCACACTGATCGAAGCAATCACGGATGCATCCATTGCGGCCATCTTCATTGCAACTTCACCGCCATAAGACGTTCCAATCAAATGCGCCTTGTCTATTTTGAGTGTTTTCAACAGCGCAAATGTATCCATGGCATGGGTTTCAAATGAATAGGGTCCCTCTGGTTTGTCGCTCAAGAGCTGGCCTCTGAAATCATGCAACAAGATGTTGTAACCGCGTTTGTAAAAATACTCCGCATACAGTTTCCAGCTGCTTAAAGAGGCCATGACACCGTTTAAGAACACAATGGTTCCGCGCGGATTTGCTTGGGTTTGATAATCATAATGAAGCGTGACACCGCGCAATGTAACTGTAGACACAAAATCATTCCTTTCTTTTTATTACCTTAAATGTATATTCTTTGTTGGTTCAAATAACAAAGCGTATAATAAGATTTGAGGATTGATACTAATGAAAAATAAATCAATGGAATTTGGCATTTATACCCTGGGTGATCATTTGAGTGCACCACAGTCTAATGAACGCGTGCATCCTAGCGAACGCATCAAACAAATCATAGATATGGCCGTTCTTGCGGAAAATGAAGGGCTCGATGTTTTTGCGCTGGGCGAGAGTCATCAACCCCAGTTCGCATCACAAGCGCATACCACTATTTTATCCGCCATTGCGCAAGCGACCGAAACGATTCGTATTTCAAGCGGATCAACCGTGCTTTCCACATTGGACCCCGTACGATTATTTGAAGATTTTGCGACCATCGACAACATATCGCGTGGTCGCGCAGAGATTATTGCTGGAAGGGGGTCGAGAACTGGCAATTTTGATGTGCTCGGTTATGATTTAAATGATTATGAGACACTTTTTGAAGAAAAGTTTGACCTTTTAAATCAATTGAACCGTAACGCCGTCATCTCATGGTCCGGCCAGCACCGCCCACCTTTAAACAACATCGAAATCCATCCGCGACCATTTCAAGCGACACTTCCTATCTGGCGTGCAGTGGGCGGGCACCCTGCCAGTGCGTTAAAAGCCGGTAAGGCCGGCGTGCCTATGGCACTTGCAACACTCGCGGGTTCGAGTGAAGCGTTCAAGGAAACTGTCGATACATGGCGTACCGCATTAAGCAAATATGGTCACGCCGCCAATGCAATTCCTTTAGCAACTACCTCGCTTATGTACATTGGCACGACCACCGAACAAGCCATTTATGAAGCCATTCAACCGTTCAACCACGGCTTAAACGCCATCAATGGCAGAGGGTTTCCCTACCGTGTGTTTGAAAGAGCGAGGCATTACCAGGATGCACTCATGATAGGGACGGTTGATCTGATTGTTAAAAAAATTGTCCATCAATACACATTATTTGGCCATACCCGTTTCTTAGCGCAACTTGACTTTGGCGGCATTGCCAAAGACCAAGTGGAAGCGATGATTAAAACGTATGCCCGTGAAATTGTTCCAAGGGTGCGCAAAAAAATCGATGCACTCAACCAATAACAAATGCTGCGTGCATTTGTTATTTTGTTTTAACGGGATCAGCAGGTTCTTCTCTGGCATTCACCAATTCTTGCCAGTATCTTTGATCGTCTTTGGTAATTTCCCGGATGACCTTGCAGGGATTGCCGGCCGCAATCACACCTGAGGGGACATCTTTAACAACAACCGCACCAGAACCAATGATGGTGTTATCACCAATTGTGACACCGGGGTTGATGGTCACGTTACCGCCTATCCAAACGTCATTTCCAATGGTAATGGGCTTGGCATATTCATATTGACGACGCGCCCATTGATCGATTGGATGCGAAGCGGTATAAAGCTGTGTTGATGGGCCAATCATGACGTTATCCCCGATAGTAATAAAGCCGACATCCAAAAACGTACACCCAACGTTGGCATAAAAGTGTTCACCAACGACTATGTTTTCACCATAGTCACAGTGAAAGGGCGGTTCGATGGTCGCACTTTTGGGATAGCGCCCAATCAATGATTCCATGGCTTTCCTTCTGCCTTCAAAATCAAGCGGCGCTTTATTGTTAAAGTCATGTTGTAGTGTGCGTGAACGATTATGCTTTTCGTGAAGGGTTTTGTCATTTGGTGTATACAGTTTCCCTTGAATCATGCGATTATATTCATTCATGTTATCACCCTGATACATTATAACATGCTTTAAACGCGTATGCATGGCGCTTAAACAAGATACTTTTAATTGTTGTTAACCCACACTTTACCATTCGGGATTTTATTGAAAAGGGGGTGGGGGTGTGATAAATTATAGGTGTAGGGCCGCTACCCTGCAAACGTGAGTGTACAACATCAACATCCTAATTCAAATAGGAGGGATGCTTTTTTAGTTTGCGTATTATGGAAACATTTTTCACAGTTCAATATTTTTAAAATAATGAAAAGAAGGTGAATGTTTCATGAAAAAGATTATTAACAAACCTGAAAACGTTGTTGAAGAAATGATGCAAGGGTTTGCGCAAACACACGATGACTTGGTACACCGCGTAGGCGAAACCCGTGTCATGGCCAGGAATTATGAAGGCAAAAACAAAGTGGGCATCATTAGCGGTGGGGGATCAGGGCATGAACCAACCCATGCCGGATTCTTAGGAAAAGGCATGTTGTCTGCCGCTGTATTTGGAGATGTATTCACATCCCCTACACCGGACCAAGTCTATGAAGCCATCAAGGCCGCTGATAAAGGCGCGGGTGTGTTCATGGTCGTTAAAAATTATACCGGCGATGTCCTAAACTTTGAAATGGCCAAAGACATGGCTGAGGCTGAAGGCATTGAAGTCGATTACTGCGTAACAAACGACGATATTTCTGTTGAGGATTCTACATTCTCTGATGGTCGTCGCGGGGTTGCTGGAACCATTTACGTTCATAAAATTCTTGGGGCCATGGCTGAACGCGGCGCAAGCTTAAAAGACCTTAAAACGACTGCTGAGAAGATTATACCGGAGATGAAAACCATCGGTATTGCGCTTTCACCAGCAACCGTCCCTGAACAAGGCACACCGGGATTCGAACTTAATGAAGACGAAATGGAATTTGGCATTGGTATCCATGGTGAGCCAGGATATGAACGCGTTAAACTTCAAGACAGCAAATCCATCGCCAAAGAAATTTACGGACGCATAAAAAAAGCGTATGATTTGAAAGATAATGACGAGTTTGTCGTCCTTGTCAACGGCATGGGCGCCACACCACTCATGGAAGAATACATTTTTATGAATGACGTGCTAGCACTGATGAAACATGATGGCATCAAGGTGGTTAAGAAAATGGTGGGCGATTTCATGACATCCATTGAAATGGCTGGTCTATCATTGACATTGTTGCGCCTTAAAGACGCACAATGGCTTAAAGATATTAACGAACCGGTTGAAACGCCTGCATGGTAATATGCTAGATAGACAAACTGCGTTATCATGGATGGATGCTTTTACAAACACCATTGAAGAAAATAAAACCCACCTGAGCAAGCTTGATAACCCTATCGGAGATGGTGATCACGGTCATAACATGTCACGCGGGGTCAAGGCTGCGAGCGAAGCGCTCAATTCTACGCCGCCAAAAACACTTTCTGAGGTGTTTAAGACGGTTGCGATGAGTCTCATAAGTAAAGTAGGCGGCGCAGCCGGTCCACTTTATGGCACCGCATTTCTAAACATGAGCAAATATATCGGTGATAACGAGACACTCTCAAAAGAACAAATTGCATCGATGCTAGAAGAAGGTCTCAACGGCATCAAAACCCGCGGGAAAGCAACCACGGGAGAAAAAACAATGATTGATCTTTGGGAACCTGCTGTCAATCACTTTAAAGAAAATGGTACACTGGACGCCAGCATCATTGATGACTATGTTGAAAAGACCAACCCCATGAAAGCCACTAAAGGGCGCGCTGCTTATTTAGGAGAGCGTTCAATCGGACATACTGACCCAGGCGCAACATCTTCCGGGCTTCTCTTTAAAACGCTCATCGACACTGCGGGGCTATCATGAACGGTATCATTCTTGTTTCCCACACTCGCGGGATGGTCGAAGGGCTTAGGGCCTTATTGCTTGAAGTGGCTGGCGATATTCCCATTACCATTGCCGGTGGGACAGATGAAGGTGACGTAGGGACTAGCTTTGAAAAAATACAAAGCGCCATTAATGAAAACCCTGCCGATATGATCTATGCGTTTCATGATCTGGGCAGCGCCAAACTTAATCTCGACATGGCCATTGAGATGAGCGATAAGACCATTGAGATTACCAATGCGGCGTTCGTTGAAGGGGCGTATGTTGTTGCGTCTCTCATTGGTGCCGGTGCTGATCAAGACACCATTAAAAAGAACCTTGATCCTATTCGCATCAAAAACAGATAACACAAGGGGTTGCTGGTTTCCAGCGACCCTTTTTTTGTGCGATTGTAAAGAATTTTTTAATGAAAACTGTTTCATTTTAAAACTATGTAGCCAAGCAATAATATGTGTGTTAAAATGCAAAACACTTTAATAAACTAAAGGAGTTGTTATTTATGAAACCAGCACGCGAAAGTTGGACCACGAAACTGGCATTCATCCTAGCTGCAGCAGGAAGTGCCGTGGGTCTAGGTAACATCTGGCGGTTTCCTTACGTCGTCGGAGAAAACGGAGGCGCTGCCTTCGTAATTGTATTCCTAATCATTGTGGCGCTTATTGGCCTGCCACTGATGGTGACGGAAATCACACTCGGTCGAGAAACTAAGAAAAATCCTATCGGGGCATTTAAAGCACTCGCGCCCAACACACCATGGTGGTTGGTTGGCGCCATTGGTGTCCTGGCAGGTTTTGTCATCTTGTCGTTTTACTCAGTCGTTGCAGGATGGGGTATTTCTTATTTTTTCCAGACCGTCACTGGCAGCCTCACAGAAGGCACGGATTTTGAAGCCGCGTTTTTTGACCATGTCGGACAAGGCTTTGCGCCTGTTGCTTGGCATGCGTTATTTATGGCCTTGACCGGCTTAATTATTGGCCTTGGCATCGTCAAGGGCATTGGACGCGCAGTCCGCTACTTGATGCCGGTATTGTTCATTCTCATTATCATGCTCGTTATTCGCGGTGTTACACTTGAAGGCGCGAGTGAAGGCCTTCAATACTATCTTCAGCCGGACTTCACAAGCATTACATGGCAAACGTGGTTGGATGCGGCCGGACAAGCATTCTTTACCTTGTCGCTCGGTATGGGTGCCATTATTACGTATGGTAGTTATCTTAAAAAAGATGATGACGTCCCAGGCAGTGCGTCATGGATTGTAGGACTTGATTTACTAATCGCATTGCTTGCAGGGCTTGCGATTTTCCCTGCTGTATTCGCACTTGGATTTTCTGAAGCGGATGGGCCTGGTCTAGCCTTCATCACCTTACCGGCAGTATTTGCACAAATGCCATTCGGGATGTTCTTTGGCGCCATCTTCTTCTTATTCTTCAGTGTAGCCGCGTTGACAAGTGCCTTAAGCTTACTTGAAGTGGTTGTTGCATGGCTTGTGGATGAAAAAGAAATGAGTCGTCCGAAAGCCAGTGCCCTTGTATCTTTTGGAATTTTCTTGCTAGGTATTCCTGCCAGTCTTTCCATGGGAGCGGTCGATATCCAAGTCATGGGGATGCCTTTCTTCGATTTTCTGGATTATTTGCAAGAAACATTCTTACTCCCAATCGGCGGACTGCTCACCCTTGTGTTCGCAGGGTATGTATTCACGGCATCCAAAACACGTGAATCAGCCAATGAAAATTCAACAAGTTTCAAACTTGGCGTTTGGTTTGAATGGTTGATTAAATATATTACCCCAGCCGCCGTTGTTATTATTTTACTGGCCGGATTATTCCTCTAAACAAAAAAAGCCTTGAGTCACTGACTCAAGGCTTTTTCTGTCTACGTTCCAATATGGTTTTTAGGACGTTTATAAAGTGTTTGGCACTAGGGGTATCAAGGGTGAGCGGCGGTAATAATCTAAGGACACGCGACGCGGTTACATTTACAATAACCCCATGCTTAAGCGCGTCTTTTTTAATCCACTGCACGTCATCGTGAAACACAACCCCAATCATCATTCCTTGGCCGCGGACCGAATCTATCAAATCGGGAAATTGTGCTTTCAGTGCATGAAGGTGGTCAAACAGTAACGTTGAAACCGTGTTGACGTGTGATTTGAAACTAGGCTTCACAATGGTTTGAATCACGGCTTCACCCATGGCGCACGCAAGTGGATTGCCACCGAAAGTCGTGCCGTGATCTCCAGGTTCAAAAACATCCCTGAGTGACGCATCAACAAGCATCGCTCCAAGAGGAATGCCGCCGCCTAAAGCTTTAGCAAGCGTGATGATATTCGGTGTAAGCGGGGTGTGTTGATAAGCAAAAAGTTCCCCTGTTCGCATTAAGCCAGTTTGCACTTCATCAACAATAATCAGGGCATTATGACGCGTGGCCATGTCGTTGATAGTCAATGCAAATTCACGGGTAAGTGGACGGATACCACCTTCACCCTGAATAACTTCTACAAAGATGGCACAGACATCGTCATTCATTTTTGATTTAAAGGCCTCGCTATCATTGATATCAACATGATATACACCCGGTAAGTTCGGTTTAAATACATCCCAGTATTGTGGTTTTCCGGTTAAGGCCATGCCACCAGCGGTGCGGCCATGAAATCCTTTATTTAGGGCAATGACATTTGTTTTTGAATCGCTGATTTGACGCCCGCGCTTTTTGGCCAGTTTCAGGGCGGCTTCGTTGGCTTCAGTCCCGGAATTTGCAAAAAACACTTTGGAAAATTCACTGTGCGTGATCAATTGATTGGCAAGCGCTTCTGTTGGTGCACTTAAAAAGGCGTTGGAAATGTGCAAATGCTTTTGAGACTGTGTTTTTAGCGCCTGCATGACCGCATCATGGTTATGACCCAGTGCATTGACACCATAACCACTTTGCATATCAAGATAAGCATTGCCGGCATCATCATAAAGATATAAGCCTTTGGCAGAATGAATGGTTAAGGGAAGATGGTTGTAAGTATTTAAAAGCGGACCGCCCATACTAGCCTCTGAGTTCATCGAGTATATGGGTTTTAGAAGACGTTTGTTCATCTTTATCCTTGATGTAGCGTGCGGGTGTCCCCGCTACAACAGTTCCTGCTTCAACATCTTTAGTCACCATGGCGCCAGCCGCTACCACGGCACCTTTTTTCACGCGCACACCTTCCATAATGACTGCGTTGGCGCCAATAACCACATCATCCTCTATGATGACCGGTTGTTTACTTGGCGGTTCCAAGACACCGGCTATCACTGTGCCTGCACCAATGTGACAGTTCTCACCAATCGTGCCCCGGGCCCCAATCACAACATTCATATCAATCATTGTCTTCGCACCGACTACAGCCCCAATATTAATCACTGAGCCCATCATAATGACACAGTGTTTACCAATTTCCACTTGATCGCGAATAATGGCCCCCGGTTCAATGCGCGCATCAATATGACGGGTATCAAGCAAGGGAATGGCTGAATTGCGGCGGTCATATTCAAGTTCGTATTCATCAATGGAATGACCGTGATTTTCTAAGATTTGGTCAATCGCCGCAACATCACCAAATATAATCGCTGAGTCATTGGACCCAAATACTTTGACATCAGTTCTGTCTATGCCTGATAGATCGCCATTGGCATAAAGTTTAACCGGTGTCTTTTTTTCTGCATTTTTGATGAAGTTGGAAATTTCATATGCATCTTGTAACTTTACACTCATTATTTATGCCTACTTTCTTTAATCAAATCATTCATATCATATAATCCTGGTTTTTTGTTTATGATATATAGAGCAGCCTTAATCGCGCCTTCTGCGAACAAATCCTTGCTCAAGGCTTCGTGGGAGAGGGTAAAGACATCCCCCGCTGAGGCGAACATGACATCATGCTTACCAACAATGTTACCTCCGCGCACAACACTCATGCCAATCTCATCGTCGTTACGCTTGCCGCTTCTTGATCCACTGTTCAGTTTATGATTGCCACCCAGTGCGTCGTTGATGGTTTCACCAAGCATCAGCGCGGTGCCACTTGGCGCGTCCAGTTTATACCGGTGATGGTGTTCGGTAATTTCAATATCATAATCTTCAAGGGCTTTGGCATAATCCGCCAATATTTGCTTAAAGACATGCACGCTATAGGCCATGTTGGCACTTTTGAAGATCGGCAAATCAAAAGAAGCATCCTCAATCTCATCAGACTGTTCTTCATTATAACCGGTGGTCGCTATGACGAGAGGGACACCAAACTTTTTCGCATCTTCAAGTAGACTGTCAATGTGGGCGGGATGGGAAAAATCAATGCACACATCAACTTTTGGTGCATTCGAAAGGCGTGAGGGTGAATCATCGTGGAACGGATCAATTGCAACCATATCATGACCAGCATTTTGACCCACACGCATCGCGCGCGCGCCCATGGTTCCCCCAGCACCAAGTACAGCTATTTTCATAATGTGTCACCTCCAAATGATTCAAGGGCTTTTTCAACCGCTTGGGTTTCGTTTTCCTCTAAACTTACAAGCGGTAACCGCGTTTCCATGCCTTTAAACCCTTTAAGTTTCAGTGCACATTTCACGGGCACAGGGTTTGGACCGACAAACATCACA
Organism: Mollicutes bacterium; assembly: GCA_003551405.1. GTDB lineage: Bacteria > Bacillota_I > Bacilli_A > Izemoplasmatales > Izemoplasmataceae > B1SED10-225. The sequence goes on from PUMO01000153.1 coordinate 14,320, forward strand.
TCATTGAGAATATCCAGCCGGTCTTGAATGGATTTCGCTTTGGTGGCGTCACGGTGAAACACATCATAAAGTGACTGGCTTACACTGGGCGCAATATTGGCTGAAACGCTGATCACACCATTACCACCAAGGGCAAGCGTATCATAGTAAAGATCGTCATTGCCTGAATACAGTTTAAAATTTTCGGGTGTGTTTTCAATCATTGCCCGCACCTGCTCAAGATCGCCGGCTGCTTCTTTGATGCCTGCAATGTTAGAAATTTCACTGAGTGCTTTCACTGTCATGACGTCAATATTAACCACTGTCCTACCCGGAACATTATATAAGATAACCGGTAAATCGGTCGCACTGGCAATGGCTTTAAAATGTGCATAAAGTCCGCGTTGATTGGGTTTATTGTAATAGGGAGTCACTGCAAGCAACGCATCCACACCAGCCTTTTGCGCCAGGGCAGCAAGACTCACACTTTCTGCTGTGTTGTTGGTGCCGATGTTGGCAATCACTTGAACTTTACCTTGAGTGTGCTTCACCGCAATTTCAAAAAGCATGCGCTTTTCATCACTGGTCAGTGTCGCACTCTCACCGGTCGTGCCTGCCACAATCAATGCTTTCGTCCCATTTGAAACGTGATAGTCAATCAACATTTCAAATGCCGGTTTATCAATGCCTGAATCATTGAACGGTGTGACAATCGCCACGCCTGAGCCTTGAAATAATTCCATTATAATGCCTCCATTAATTGCATGATTTGCACTGCATTGAGTGCAGCGCCTTTTCGAATATTGTCCGCCAGTACAAAACAATGGATGATGGTGTCATCAAATTGATCGATGCGCAAGCGACTAACGTGAATTGAATCGGACCCTGAAATATCACGTGGTGTTACAATCTCATGGTGGTCGTGATACGTGAGTGCTGCGTGGGATTCAAACGCTTTTATTAGCGCATTTAAATCAACCGATGTTTGAGTACGCACACTCAGTGACACCCCATGACCATTATAGACAGGAACCCTTGCGCACGTTGCACTGACTGCCACATCTTTATCCATAATTTTGCGGGTTTCTTCTATCATCTTTTGTTCTTCTTTAGTGTAGCCGTTTTCCACCCACTTATCAATGCCCGCAATGACATTATGGGCAATGGGGTGTGTATAATTTTTTGCCGCTTCACCGTTTAGTGTCCGACTGAGTTCGTCTTCCCCCGCTTGACCTGAACCACTGACGGCCTGGTAGGTCACATACTCAACCCGAGTGACATCAAAAAGCGAATCAATCACTTGAAGCGGCACGACAGACTGAATGGTTGAGCAATTGGGATTAGCATTGATGTGACCAGGTTTAAACGTATGTGGGTTGATTTCCGGAACAATGAGGGGCACATCATTGTCCATGCGCCATTGACTGGAATTGTCAATGACACTCACCCCTGCATCCCTCGCTATGGGTGCATAAATTTTAGATACCTCTGAGCCTGCAGAGAAAAGTGCAACATCAACGTTTTCAAAACTTGAGGCAGTGAGTGCATCCACTGTGATTGTTTGTTCGCCATAAGCAATGCGGCGGCCCTGAGTGCGTTTCGATGCGAAAAGATAAATATTGTGTGAAGGAAATCCTGCATCATGGAGTATGAATAACATTTCACGGCCAACTTTACCGGTAGCACCAACGATGGCGATATTCATGAATTTTCCTCCTCTATCATTGTGGCAATATAACGCGCGGGCCCCCGCAAGGACACATAGTGGTTATCATCAATGGTGACATGGAGTGTCCCGCCCGGGACCTTCGCCTCAACAGTGTGGATGCCTTCACTAACGGCATGGACGTAGGCGGCCGCTGCGGTGCCGGTTCCACACGACAACGTTGGGCCAACGCCGCGTTCATAGGTCTTTAATCGAATTTTACCAGGTTTTATCGTCTGTGAAACATTCACGTTGATGCCTGAGGGAAACTTGGGATGGCGCACGAACGCTTCACCGTATTCGTTAATATCTATGGCATCTAAATCATTAACCTGATGCACAACGTGAATGGTTCCTAAATTGAGCGCATATAAAGCGATGTTTTCTTCTTTAAAAGGGAGGAAAATTGGTGACATATCGGTTTGGCTTCCTTTTATTAACGAATCATCCAGTGCGGTTTGCGGAATGCCCAGGCCAAGTTCGATTGAACCATCCGCATGCACGCTTACATCAATCAGACCACTAAGCGTATCCACACTGAATTGGCGGTCGGTTGTAATCTGCTGATCGTGTAAAAATCGCACAAAGGCACGCATGCCATTGCCGCACATCGGCGCAACACTTCCATCCGCATTATAATAACGCATGGCCACTGGCGCAACACTGCTTTTCACCGGAAAAATCAATCCATCCGCACCAATCCCATAGTGGCGGTCACACCAATGCGCTGCAAAGTTTGAGGGATCATCGGGTGGGGTGGTCACAAACAAAAAGTCATTGCCGGTTGCTTCGTATTTATATATTCGCATAAAGGCCTCCTATAACTCGAATGCACGAGCAATGGTGTTGACGGCATCCTTGGTTTTTTCTTTGGGAATCGCATATGAAATGGATATGTCAGAGGTGGTTACAAGCTTGAAAGGCACATTCGCCTTAGCAAGTAAATCAAACAGTGTTGCCGCAACCCCAGCCTGCGTACGCATGCCGAGCCCGACCGCTGATAATTTTGATAAGCTTTCATCAAACCGTATGGTCGCCGATGGGACATCTTGATTAAATACTTCAAGTGCTTTTTGCACATCCTTTAGATCGTCCGCATTACAGCTAAATGAAACGCTCAGTGTGGAAGGATTAACATAGGTTTGCGAAATCATGTCCACATTAATTTCACGCGCTGAAAGGGCGCGAAAAAGACGGGCAACATCTTGGGTAGGATTGTTAAGATTGTCAAGTGAGACCATGATAATGTCATCAATGACACTCACACCGGTAATGGTACGTTTTTCTAACATGGGGGATTGCTCCTTAATGACTGTGCCGGTTTCCCAAGCATGGGCTTTGGCAACCGTGAGCGGCACATTATATTTTTGGGCAAGTTCAACAGCCCGTGCTTCCATAACGTTCGCACCGAGTGCTGCAAGTTCACTCATTTCTTCGTAAGTAATGGCCGTGAGTTTCTGAGCCGATGCATAACGCCTTGGGTCAACACTGTAAATGCCGTTGACATCGGTATAAATCTCACACGGAACATTGAGACTGGCCGCAAGTGCAACCGCACTTGTATCAGACCCACCGCGACCAAGAGTGGTAACGTCACCTTGTTCGTTCACGCCCTGAAAACCAGTCACGACAACGGTACGGTTTTGATTCAAATGATTTTGAAGGCCATCGATATCGATGGTTTTGATTTTGTTTTTCGAGTAAATGCCCATGGTCTGAATGCCTGCTTGCGAGCCATTGAGTGCGATGGCATCATACCCATGGTCTTTAATCATCATCGTTAACAGGCTGCTTGAAACTTGTTCGCCTGTAGCCAACAGCATATCGAGCTCACGCGCGGATGGATTGCTTGCGGCATGGTGTGCCAAGGAAAGTAAATCGTTGGTTGTGGTCCCCATTGCTGAGACAACCACAACTAGGGGGCCATCAGTTTGGATACGTGAAACCACGCGCTTGGCCACTGTTTTCATGTGATCAATGGTCGCAACGGAGGAACCGCCATATTTTTGAACAATCATGGCATCACTCCATATCTAAACGGATTAAGTCTTCATAGGTTTCACGGCGAACAACGGGATAATGGTCCCCTTGCTTAGTAAAAACAACACCCGGTCTAGGCAAGCGGTTATAATTGGAGGCCATGGAATAATGGTAAGCACCCGTTGAAAGCACCGCCATTAAATCACCGGGTTCACTCTTCGCAAGCATGGCGTTATGAATGATGACATCCCCAGATTCACAGGCCTTGCCCGCTACTGTGAAGGAATTCGTGTGCGGGTGATTTAACTTATTGGCAATCACCGCTTCATACTCTGCACCATATAGGGCCGTCCGTAAATGGTCCGCCATGGAGCCATCCACAAATACGTAAGATTTGGTGCTGTGGGTGGTTTTCTGAGTGCCGACGCGGTAAAGCGTCACACCACTGCCAGCCACAATCGCGCGGCCCGGTTCTATCATCACACGCGGAAAAGTGAGTGCTTTTTTTTCAATGCCTTTAGCGATTGCATCAAGCATGTCAGGTAAAAATGATGCTGATACTGGGTCATCATTTCTTGTATAACGCACACCAAACCCACCCCCAAGGTTAATGGCAGGGACGTTCACACCATAGGAATGGGTGAGTGTGGCAATGACATCGACGATGGCGTTGGCGTGTTCAATAAATGACGATGATTCAAAAATTTGTGAGCCGATATGGGAATGAAGCCCATAAAAGGTGAGGTTGTCACTCTCATCAATGGTCTTAATTAATTGGTACGTTTCGTCGTTGAAAATTGAAAGCCCGAACTTCGAATCGTTTTTTGTTGTCTGAATATATTCATGGGTATGCGCTTCAATGCCCGGATTGATTCTAAGCATAACCTTGACAGGGCTTTTTGCGAGGGCGCGCAGACGCTCAATTTCAAGCGCATTATCCGCAATGATCGTCCCTACACCATATTCAAGCGCCATCGCAAGCTCTTCAGGGGATTTATTATTACCGTGTAGATAAGTGTTTTGCATGGGAAAGCCCGCTTTATAGGCTGTGTAGAGTTCACCCCCACTTGCCACATCCAAATGTAAGTTTTCCTCATGAACAAGTTTGCACATACGGACACTTAAAAATGCCTTGGATGCATAAAGGACATCGGTCGCAAGCTTTGGATGCGTAAAATGACGCTTAAAAGCTTGCATGCTTTCTCGCATGGCGGTTTCATCCATCACATAAAGCGGTGTTCCATAAGTGTTTGCGAGGGTTTCAGCGGAGACCCCGCCGATATGGAGCATGCCGTTTTCATTGGTTTGGTTCGGATATAGATACATAGTCATCATCTGCTTTCACTTTGTAATTCGTCGGTTGATTTGAAAAGATCGATTATATCATTGTGCGCCAAAATATGTGCATACGCACGGACACCATTTATAAGGACTTTTTCATCAAAATTGAAATGACCCGAATGCAACGGATGCGTATGCCCAGTCTTCTCATTGCGTACACCAAGCATCATGAATAGACCGGGAATGGCCTGTTGATAAAAAGCAAAGTCTTCAGCAAGCATCATCGGTTCAATGGTTCTTGTGTCCATTGAAGCAAGCGCGTCAAACGCCTGGTTGACCAATGCCGCATCATTGATAACAGGGGGATAAAAATCACGGATGGCAAGTTCAGCCTTTACGCCGTAACTTTCTGCCGTGTGAGCGGCAATGCGATGCATATGTTTTTTTATGTTTGCATAGGTCGCTTCACTGAAGGTGCGAATGGTACCTTCAAAGTACGCATGTTTCGCTAAAATATTGCGCATCTCGCCGCCACCCATTTTCCCGATCGCAAGGAGTGAGGGGACAAGCGGGTCAATCATTTTGTTGGTAAGATCTTGAAAGCTTCCATAAATGCTCACCATGGCGTTGATGGCATCATGGCCATCATGCGGCGCGGCACCATGTGCGCTCTTTCCGTGAACATGCACATCAAATTCACCGTTTTGCGCCATCATGGCCCCTGCACGCATACCAATGGCGCCAGCCTTTAGTGATGGGTATAAGTGGATGCCGTAAATGGCTTCAACATGATAGGTATTAAGCACACCTTCTTTAACTATCTCACGGGCGCCACCCGGGCCCTCTTCAGCCGGCTGAAAAATAAATACAATGGTTTTTTTAGGCGTGGGCGCATCCGCAAGCAACTGCGCAAGCCCAAGCAACATGCTCATGTGCCCATCATGACCACATGCATGCATGCGCCCTTGCGTTTGACTTTTAAATGACGACGCTGTCATCTCCTCAACATCAAGCGCGTCCATATCGGCTCTAAACGCAATGGCTTGATCGCTTACGCCTGCTTTTTTAGCAACGACACCACTTTTGGCGACTGTTTGGGTCTCATAACCCATTGTTTCGAGTCTTTTTTTGATATAGGCATGGGTCTTAGGTAATTCAAACCCCAGTTCTGGTATTTGATGCAACGTTTGACGATCGGTTTTCAGTTGTTCGAGCAAAGCCATAAAGCCACCACTTTCAATGTGTAAAAAAAGCCATGAGCAAAGGCTCACGGCTTTCCGTTTGCCCCGCCATGTAAAAAGCGCACATTTCAAGGGTTGGGGATCCTTGATCTGCAGTCCCATGCCTATTAAGCATGAGCCCAGTGCACGAATGCACTTCGGCGTGAACCCATCCATAAGGATTGATTGCACGCGGCCTCTTTTTTACACAGAATTTTTATTCACGATTGATTTAAACTGTAACACAGCCCTTTACGCTTGTCAATCAAAACAGTTATTTCTTGGGCAAGGGGTCTTTGGCTGGGTCAAAATCGATGGCATCAAGTGCCTTGAGTGACACCACATCAATTGAGAAATCAACATCCGCGTTGTTTTTCATGCGATCTTTGTTTTGGCTTTTGGGGAGCGGAAGGGTCCCGTGCTCCAAACAATAGCGTACCGCCAGTTGTGCAGGGGTAACGTCAAGCTTATTTGCAATCTGTTTAACGGTTGGATGTTCAAAAATGCCGGTGCGCGCAAGCGGTGAATACGCTTGAATCAAGATGTCGTTGGCTTTTGAAAACGCTACAATCTCATCTTGGGTAAAGCCGATGAAATAACGAATTTGATTCACCATCGGCTTAATTCTTCCGTGGTTCAATAAATTTTTCAGATCACGGACCGCAAAATTAGAAACTCCGATGCTGCGGGTTTTTCCTTGTTCATACAGATCTTCTAGTGCACGCCATACCTCAAGATTCCCTTGATCATAAGGTCTTGTGTCATGACGTTCTTCTCTAGGCGCTGGACCATGAATTAAATAAAGGTCCACGTAATCGGTTTTTAAGTCCGCGAGTGTCTGATTGAAAACCTCAATGGTTTCTTCATACGTTTTGACGTTTGATGGGACTTTTGATGTGATAAATAGTGCATCGCGGTCGACTTCATGGGCTTCAATTGCCTCACCCAGTGATTTTTCATTTTCATAAAAGGCCGCGGTATCAAGATGACGGTAACCGACATCAAGGGCGTCTTTAAACACCGCCACTGATGCGTCGGCGTTATAGATTCGCCATGTTCCATACCCAACTGCTGGAATTGTTACACCGTTGTTAAGCGTAAAGGTTTCATTTAAATATCTCATCGCACACCTCCATAGTTAATGGGTTCTTGTTTCTATTGCTTGAATCAAGGGTTCAATTTTCGTGACATCGATGGGGAGGTTTTTCAACGCTTCACGGATACTTTGAAAACGGTGCGAAAGCGCTTGTTTGGCCCCATCAATGCCGGAGTACGACACGTAGGTTGATTTATTGTGCTTGGCATCTGAAAAGCTTTTGCCCATGGTGGTTTCATCGGTTGTGGCTTCTAATATGTCATCTTGAATTTGAAAGGCGAGGCCGAGTTCAATGCCAATGGATTCAAAGGCTGTGGGATCCTCACCTGCCGCGCAGGCACCCATCATCATTGCCGCCGCTATCAATCGACCGGTTTTATGGGCATGGATATGGTTGAGTGTTTTAACTGAAGTGTCTGTGTTTTCATACTTAAGGTCAAGCATTTGTCCTTTGACCATGCCTTTGGACCCTGCACCCTCAGATAGAATTTTAATTGCACATAGACGGCGTGATGTATTCATTGTGTCTATGTTTGCAATCAGCGAAAAGGCATCGGTGAGTAACGCATCACCGCTTAAAATAGCGGTGCTTTCACTAAACGCAACATGAAGCGTTGGTTTTCCCCGTCGCATAACATCATCATCCATTGCGGGTAAATCATCATGGATCAGTGAATACGTATGCACCATTTCGAGTGCCACTGCCATATCTATGAACGCTTCCCAGTCCTCTCTAAACGCATCGACGATGCTAAGAAACAAAGCGGGGCGAATGCGTTTTCCCCCGTTAATCAGACTGTAATGCATGGCAGCGGATAAGTCGCTATCCTTATCAGCAGAAACCAAATGGCTGATTCTTTCGTTTACTGCCTCAACATATGCTTGCATACTGTTATTCCGGAAGCTTTTCAGCCAGTGCGTCCATATCAACTGGCGCCTCATAATCGATGGCATCAAAATCAAAGCCGTTGATTTGATAGAAATCTCTCAAGAAACGCTTGGTTCCAGACATTTCAAAAATAGATGCATCGGTAAACGATTGCATGAGCGCTTCTGTTTTTTCTTGAATGGATGGGTCAAGTTCATACGCATCCATACGCAACCGACCTTCCTTGTCTGTCGTGCGGTTTTCACCATACACCATATCTTGATAGAGACGGTATTTATGGGCAAGAATGCTTTCATGAATGCCTTCATTCATCATGACTTCATAAAGCGCCGAAACATAGATGGGCATTTGCGGAATAAAGACACTTGCCTTGGTCACCACCCCTTTGGAAGATGAAATCAAGGCTTCACCGTTATACTTTGATTGCAAGGTTTCATTTAATGTTTTGGCAGTATTTTCAAGGTCAGTCTTGGCATACCCGAGTGTGCCGCCGCGGTAAATGGATTTGGTGGTGTTTGAGCCAATGTAGGTATAGGCAATGGTTTTTGCATTATTATCCATGACACCTGCATTATCAAGGGCATCAATCCATGCTTCCCAATCAGAACCCCCCATCACTTTGACCGTACTATTAATTTCTTCAGCGGTGGCAGGTTCAATGGTTAAATCAGAAACTTCCCTATTGGCAATGTCGATGGTTTTTCCGGTTGCGGCTTCACCGACCGGTTTAATCGCACTTTTAATGACTTCACCGGTTTCACTGTCTTTGCGGGCACCGGCCGCAAGTGAATAAATGATCAAATCAACCGTGCCAAATTGTTCTTTAATGGCGGCGATGACGTAGTTTTTCATTTCCACAGAAAACGCATCACCCACAAAGTCTTTATGAATATTGCCGGTTTCCTTGGCAAGTTCCTGAAAGTAAATATTGTTCCACCATCCGGCAGTCCCTGTGCGTTTGCCTTTGGGAGCGCCTTCATAAGAGACATTCAATGTGTTG